>JBKJYC010000267.1:0-7676 GCA_046715885.1 Usitatibacter sp. | reverse complement strand
TTCTTGTCGTCGGCGGCTTTCTTGTCCGCGGCCTTCTTCTCGTCGGCAGCCTTTTTCTTGTCGTCGGCGGCTTTCTTGTCCGCGGCTTTCTTTTCCTCGGCAGCCGTCTTGTCGGCGGCTTTCTTGTCCGCGCCGGCCTTCGCATCGACGGCTTTCTTCTCGGCCTTCGGGTCGGCCTTCGCTTCCGACTTCACCTCGGTGCGCCCCGAGAGCTGGATGTCCTTGCGAATCTTGTCGAACGTCGCGTCGCCGATGCCCTCGACCTTCTTCAGGTCCTCGAGCGCCTTGAACGGGCCGTTCTTCTTGCGGTAATCGATGATGGCCTGCGCCTTCACCGGGCCGACGCCGTCGAGCGTCTCCAGCTGTTCCTTCGTGGCCGAGTTGATGTTGACGCCCGACATTGCGATGCCGACGTACGCTAGCAGCGCGGCAAACAGGTTTGCGATCTTTCTCATTTTTTCCCCACTCCCATGGAAAGGATTGAACGACGAGTACGAACATAAAACCTGCTGATTATACTGGCTTTTTTCCGGCGCTCGCCGGCTCCAGGACCTCGAGGCGGGCGTCATCGATCCACAGCGTTCCCGGACCTTCGAGAATGGCGCCCACCTCGAAGAGATTGGCGGCGGCCGGCACCACGAACTCCACGGCAATTCGCGACCACCCCGAAGTGCCGGGCGTGAGCTTCTGCTGGTGCGCGATCGTGACGCCGCCCGGCCCCTGGGCCGCGTAGAACACACCGCCGCCATTGCCGCTTGCGCCCTCGGTGCGAACGGCGAGCGAGAAGCGCAGCCGCGCGCCGCGCAGCTTCGGATCGTGCACGGCCTGCGTGATCAGGCCCCAGGGCTCGTTGCGAACCCGCTCGACGCGAAGGCTGCGCTGGCCCGACGCCGCGCCCGATCCATCGACCGTGTAGCGAAACGAGCCGGCATCGGAATGCGCGCTGCATCCCCATTGCGGCGCGCAATTCCCGCCGGGCACGGGATCCTGCTCGAAGCCGGGATTCTTGAGCGCGATGGCGCTCGCCGCTTCCTCGACTGCCGGGCCCGGCGGCGCGGCGCAGGCGCCAGCGCACAGCGCCATCGCGAGCGCCGCCAAATGGCGCGGCGAGGTCCTCATGGCCGCCCCTCGCCCCGGGCGATGCGTGCGTCGACATAGCGCCCGACGCCCTCCGCGACCGGCAGGAAACGCCCGGCATAGCCCGCGCGACGCAGCGCCGAGATGTCGGCCTGCGTGTAGCTCTGGTACTTGCCGACCAGCTGCGCCGGGAACGGGATGTATTCGACGGCACCGGCCCGGAGCAAATCCTCGAGCGCCAGCGCGGGCTCCCCGCGCGAGCGGCGGATGGCGTTGACGGTGGCGTGCGCCACGTCGTTGAAGCTCTGCGCCATGCCGGTGCCCACGTTGAAGATGCCCGATAGGTCGGGATGGTCGAGGAAGAAGAGGTTCACGCGCACGACATCCTCCACGGAAACGAAGTCGCGGATCTGAGCGCCGGGGCCGAAGCCGCCGCTGCCCTCGAAGAGGCGCACCTTGGCCTCCTTCAGGTACTGGTTGAAGAAATGGAAGGCGACGGAAGCCATGCGGCCCTTGTGCGCCTCGCGCGGGCCGTACACGTTGAAATAGCGGAAGCCGGCGATCTGGGCGCTCGCGCCCTCGAGGCGGGCGCGCACCGCCTGGTCGAACAGGAACTTGGAGTAGCCGTAGACGTTGAGCGGCGCCTCGTGCTCGCGCGATTCCACGAAGACGCGACCACCGCCGTACACGGAGGCCGAGGACGCGTAGATGAAAGCGATGTCCTGGGCCTGCGCCCACTCGAGCAGGTCGAGCGAGTAGCGGTAGTTGTTCTCCATCATGTAGCGCCCGTCGGTCTCCATGGTGTCTGAGCAGGCGCCCTGGTGGAGGATCGCATCGATTCCGGTCTGGAACGAGCTGTTGCGGATGCGCTCGATGAAATCGAGCTTGTCGTAGTACTCGGCGATCTCGCAGTCGACGAGGTTCGGCATCTTCTCGGCGCGCGTGAGGTTGTCCACGGCGATGATGTCCGTGATGCCGCGCTCGTTGAGCGCTTTCACGAGGTTGGCGCCGACGAAGCCGGCGGCACCGGTCACGATGAGGGTCATTGGGTTTCCAGCGATTTGAGGAGCTCGGCGCGGCTCGCGGTGGCCGTGCCCAGCTTTCCGACCACGATGCCGGCGGCATGGTTCGCCGCGCGCATCGCGTCGTGTAGGTTGGCGCCCGCGGCCACCATCAATGCGAGCGTGCCGATCACCGTGTCGCCCGCGCCGCTCACGTCGTAGACCTCGCGGGCCACGGTGGGCTCGTGCCAGGTCTCGCTCGCCGTGAAGAGCGACATGCCCTCCTCGCTACGGGTCACGATGAGCGCGTCCAGGTCGAGCTCCTCGCGCAGGCTCCCGGCGCGGCGCTGGAGGTCGGCGTCGTCCTTCCAGCGGCCCGCCACCTCGCGAAACTCCGAGCGATTGGGCGTCAGCAGCGTGGCGCCGCGGTAGCGCGTGTACTCGGATCCCTTGGGATCGACGAGCACGGGCTTGCCGTGGGCCCTCGCGCGATCGATCATGCGCGTCACGTGGGCGAGGCCGCCCTTGCCGTAGTCGGAGAGCACGATCGCGTGCGAATCGTCGATGAGCCGCTCGTACTCGTCCAACTTCGCCGCGAGGACCTCGTGGCTGGGCGCCTGCTCGAAGTCGATGCGCAGCAGTTGCTGCTGGTGGCCGATCACGCGCAGCTTCACCGTGGTCGAGAGATCGCGGTCGCGATGCAGGGAGGCGATGACGCGCTCGCGCAGCAGGAGGTCCTCGAGCGCGCGCCCGGCCTCGTCCTCGCCCACCACCGAGAGCAGCGTGGCGTGGCCGCCCAGCGCTGTGATGTTGCGGGCCACGTTCGCCGCTCCCCCGGGGCGTTCCTCGGTGCGGCTCACCAGGACCACGGGAACCGGTGCCTCGGGCGAGATGCGGCTCACTTCGCCGAACCAGTAGCGGTCGAGCATCACGTCGCCCACCACGAGCACGCGGCGGCCGGCGAATTCAGGAAGTCTCATGGCGCTCATCGGCCGATGGGATGGTACTCGAAGCCCCTGGCGCGCACCGTCGCGGGCTCGTAGAGGTTGCGCCCGTCGAAGATCACCGGGGTGCGCAGCGCCGCCATCAGCGCGTCGAAATCGGGGCTGCGGAACGCCTTCCACTCGGTGACGATGAGCAGCGCATCGGCGTCCTGCGCGGCCTGCAGCGCCGTGCCGGCGAAGGTGACCCGCTTCTCGCGCTTGTAGAGCTTCTCGGCCTCTTCCATCGCGACCGGGTCGAACGCGGTCACCGCGGCGCCGCGCGCGAGCAACCCGTCGATCACCACGCGGCTGGGCGCCTCGCGCATGTCGTCCGTGTTGGGCTTGAAGGCGAGCCCCCAGACCGCGAAGCGCCTCCCGGAGAGGTCCGCGCCGAAGCGCCGCGCCACCTTGTCGACCAGCACGCCCTTCTGCCGCTCGTTCGCTTCCTCGACGGCGCGCACCACCTTCAGGTCCAGGCCATGGGATTGCGCGGTGTGAAGCAGCGCGGTCACGTCCTTCGGGAAGCACGACCCGCCGTAGCCCGCGCCGGGATAGAGGAAGTGGTAGCCGATGCGCGGATCGGAGCCGATGCCCACGCGCACGTGCTCGATGTCCGCGCAGAGGCGCTCGGCGAGGAGGGCCAGCTCGTTCATGAAGGAGATGCGCGTGGCGAGCATGGCGTTGGCCGCGTACTTGGTGAGCTCCGCGGAGCGGATGTCCATCACCTGCAGGCGCTCGTGGCTGCGCTGGAACGGGCCGTAGAGCTCGCGCAGCGCGATGACCGCGTCGGGATCGTCGGCGCCGATGACGATTCGGTCGGGGCGCATGAAATCCTCCACCGCCGCGCCTTCCTTGAGGAACTCGGGGTTGGATACGACACTGAAGCCGATGGCGGCGCCACGCTTCTTCAGGCCGGCGGCGACTGTCTCGCGCACCTTGTCCGCCGTGCCGACCGGGACCGTCGACTTGTCCACGATGACCTTCGGCGCGTCCATGTGCTCGGCGATCGTGCGGGCCGCGGCCAGCACGTGGGAGAGGTCGGCGGAGCCGTCTTCGCCCGGGGGAGTGCCGACGGCGATCATCTGGATGCGCCCGTGAACCGCGCTTTCCCTGGGGTCGGTGGTGAACCTCAGCCGGCCGCTCGCGGCGTTGGTGCGGACGATCTCGCGCAACCCCGGCTCGTAGATCGGGATCTCGCCGGCTTCGAGCATGGCGATCTTGCGTGCGTCGACGTCGAGGCACAGGACGTCGTTGCCGACGTCGGCGAGGCAGGCGCCCGTGACGAGCCCCACGTAGCCGGTGCCGATGATGCTGACTTTCAAGAAGCGGTCTCCCTCGGCTGCCCCAGGCTCGCGCGGATGTCCTCCAGCACCGCCACCGGGTCTTGCGCGCGCGTGACCGGGCGACCGATGACGAGATAGTCGGCGCCGAGCTCGATGGCCTCGGGCGGCGTCACGGTGCGCACCTGGTCGCCCCTGGCATCCGTCGCCAGCCGGATGCCCGGCGTCACGAGCGTGAAGGACGTGCCCGCCGCGGCCCGCACCCAGGGCGCTTCCTGCGCCGAGCACACCACGCCGTCCAGGCCGCATTCCTTCGTGAGTCGCGCGAGGCCCTCGACATGCTCCTGGACCGTTCCCGCGAAACCGATGCGGGCGAGCGCCGCGTCGTCGAGGCTGGTAAGGATGGTGACGCCGATCAGCAGCGGGGGGTTGGTCACCCGCTCCACCGCCTCGCGCGCGGCGCGCAGCATCGCCTCGCCGCCGCTCGCGTGCACGTTGAGCATCCAGACCCCGAGGCGCGCCGCGGAGCGGCAGGCTCCCGCCACGGTGTTCGGGATGTCGTGGAATTTGAGGTCGAGGAAGACGTCGAAGCCGCGCTCGTGCAGGCGCTCGACCACCGCGGGCCCGCCCGCGACGAACAGCTCCTTGCCCACCTTGACCCGACACAGCCTCGGGTCGAGGCGCGCGGCCGCCGCGAGAGCGGATTGGGCATCGGGAAAGTCGAGGGCGACGATGACGCGCTTATTGTCCAATCTGCATCCTCGCGAGGTGGCGCCCGGCCGTGTCGAGCTCGGCGGTGCGCCGCGGCGAGAACGTCTCCCAGCCGCCGCACGCCGGGCATTGCCAGAAGAACTGCCGCGCCTTGAAGCCGCAATTGCCGCACAGGTAGACCGCGAGCGCCTGGGCGTGCGAATGCACCAGGTTCTTCATGAGCTCCAGGTCCTGGCGCTTCTCCGGCGGGGTGCGCAGCAGCTCCGCGTCGATCAGGCGGTCGAGGCCCACGAGCGTTGGATTGCGACGCACCTCATCGCGCACCACTCGCCAGGCCGCCTCATCGCCTTCGTGCTCGGCGGTCGCCTGGTAGACCACGTTCAGGAGGTCGAGGCCCGGGTAGCGGTGCTGCAGCCCGCGCAGCAGCGAGAGTCCCTCGCCGCGGCGGTCGAGCGCCTTGAAGCTGTCCAGCATCCCCTCGGCGGCGAGTCCCAGGTACGCGGGCTCCTGTTCCTCCACCTGCTTCCAGGCCTCGATCGCGCCCTCGTGGTCGCCCTCGCGCGAGCGCCATTCGCCGCGCAGCATGTTGGCGCGAACGCACTTGCGATTCACCCCGAGCGCGCGGTCGAGGAAGCCGTTGGCGCCCTCGCGGCGCCCATGCACCTGCTCGGTGATGGCGAGCTCGCAGTAGTAGTTCGCGATCTCCTTCTGGTAGTTGCGCTGGGCGCTCACTTCGAGCCGCTTGGCGGCGTCGACGGCCTTCTCCCAGTCCTTTTCCTGGATGTAGATGTCGAGCAATTGCCGGTGCACGTCGGCGGAAGGATCGGACTCGGCCATCTTCGAGAGCACCTTCTCGGCATGGTCGAGCAGCCCCGCCTTGAAGTAATCCTCGGCGAGCTCGAACGAGGCCTTGCGGCGCTCCTCGGCGGGCAGGTCCTCGCGGTTCACCAGGTCCTGGTGCATGCGAATGGCGCGGTCGACCTCGCCGCGGCGCCGGAACAGGCTGCCGAGGGCGAACTGGAGCTCGACCGTCTGCGGGTTCTCCTTCGCGACCTGCAGGAACGACTCGATCGCCTTGTCGGGCTGCTCGTTCAGCAGGAAATTGAGGCCGCGGAAGTACGACGAGGGCAGCGCTCGCGATTCCGAGAGCAGCGACTTCAGGTCCACCCGGGCCGCGACCCAGCCCATGCCGAAGAAGACCGGCAGGGCGAGCAGCCACCAGAACTCAAACTCCATGGATGTCCGGGCGGGACGGATCCGCCGGCGGCGCCACCACGACCGCCGTCGCGGGAGCGGCGGCCTTGCGCAGCCGCCCGATATCGCGGCGCTGGCGCACCACCGTGGGCAGCCATGCGAGCAGGCCGATCACCACGCCGCAGACGAACACGATCAGCAGGACGAAGACCAGAGGTGCCTGCCAAGTCTGCTCGGGCAGCCCATGCAGGGTCACCGGCTGCGCGTTCTTCACGGCGAACCAGACGAGCACCAGGACGATGGCGAGGCGGAAGATCCAGACGAGGATTTGCATGTTGTTCGGCGCTGGCGAAAAAAAAGCGGCAGGTTGCATTCTAAGTCTGCCGCTTTCGATCAATGCCGGAGGCCTATCCCTCGTGGAAGTCCACTCGCTCGCGCAGCTCCTTGCCCGCCTTGAAGTGCGGCACGTACTTGCGCGGGACCTGCACCTTCTCGCCGGTCTTCGGGTTGCGCCCGACCCTCGGCGGCCGGTAGTTCAACCCGAAGCTCCCGAAGCCACGGATCTCGATGCGGTTTCCGGACGCGAGGGTGTGCGCCATGGCGTCGAGCATCGTCTTCACGGCCAGCTCGGCATCCTTGGGTGCGAGCTGGCTATGACGCGCGCTCAACAGCTCGATGAGCTGTGACTTGGTCATCGCCTGGGTTTCTCCCCTTGTAGTAATGGCCGGGTCCTCAGTCCTTGCCGGTGAGCTTCGCCTTCAGCAGCGCGCCCAGGTTCGTGGTTCCCGCGCTGCCGCCCGACTCCGCGGCGTGCTTCTGCATGGCGGCGGCTTCTTCGGCCGCGTCCTTCTGCTTGATCGACAGGTTGATCGAGCGGTTCTTGCGGTCGATGTTGACGATCACGGCCTCGACCTCGTCGCCCTCCTTCAGGTGGGAGCGCAGGTCCTCGACACGGTCGCGCGCGACCTCGGAGGCGCGGAGGTACCCTTCCACGTCCTTCTCGAGCTCGATCACCGCGCCCTTGGGCTCGATGGACTTCACCACGCCCTTCACGACGTTGCCCTTGTCGTGGGTGGTCACGTAGTTGTTGAACGGATCGCCCTCGAGCTGCTTGATGCCGAGCGAGATGCGCTCGCGCTCCACGTCGATGGACAGCACCACGGTCTCGACCTCGTCGCCCTTCTTGAGCGCCTTCACCGCCTCCTCGCCCGTGGAATTCCACGAGAGGTCGGAGAGGTGCACCAGCCCGTCGATGTTGCCCGGCAGGCCGATGAACACGCCGAAGTCGGTGATCGACTTGATCACGCCCTTCACCTTGTCGCCCTTCTTGTGGTTCATGGCGAACTCTTCCCACGGGTTCGGCATGCACTGCTTCATCCCGAGGGAGATGCGGCGGCGGTCCTCGTCGATCTCGAGGATCATCACCTCGA
>JBKJYC010000266.1:0-2553 GCA_046715885.1 Usitatibacter sp. | reverse complement strand
CTCGCGGCGGAGTTCGGCGCGCTCTCCGCGGACCACCTCGAGCACACCGACGAAGCGGGCGTGGCGGCGATGGCCAGGGCGGGCACCGTCGCGGTGCTGCTTCCGGGCGCGTTCCATTTCCTGCGCGAGACCAAGTACCCGCCCGTCGAGTTGCTGCGCAAGCATGGCGTCCCGATGGCGGTCGCGACCGATTCCAATCCGGGCACCTCGCCGACCACGTCGCTCACCCTGATGATGAATTTCGCGTGCACCCTGTTCGGGCTCACGCCGGAGGAAGCGCTCGCGGGAACCACCTGCCACGCGGCCGCGGCGCTCGGCCTCGACGACTGCGGGGTCCTGGAGCCGGGGAAGCGCGCCGACTTCGCGGTCTGGGACGCGTCGGACCCGGCGGCGCTTGCGTACGGGGTCGGCTCCAAGCGGCCGCTGCTCGTCAGCGGCGCGCGTCAGTAGGTGGGGCAGGCGGCGGGCCGGCCCGCGAGGCGTTCGAAGGTCTGGGACTTCAACTTCGAAAAACGTCCGCTCGCCCGGGTGGCGCGCAGCTTTCCCTGCTCGAGGCGCAGCGCGAGGTCGGGGGCAACGCGAGCCGTGCCGCCTTCGACCACGCCGGCCGCGCCATTCACGCGCACGCGCTGGAACTGCTGGGCGATCTCGAGTCGTTCACCGCCGCCGCACCACACGCCTTCCACTTGCGCGGGAACGATCCACAAATGCACGCGGCTCGACTTCTCCAGCCCGATCTTCTTGTCGCGCGCGGCCACCGTCACGGAGCGGTCGGGCTTCCAGTCGCCCATGTCCCAGTCGTGCGAGACGATGCGTGTGCCGGGCGAGAGTGCCAGCAGCTTCGGGCGCAGCTCGATGTTCACCTCGGGCAGCAGGTACATGGTGATCACGGTGGCGCCCGAAAGGTCGGTGTTGAAAAGGTCCTGCTCGCGAATCTCCACGCGGCTTGCGACGCCGGCGCGCTTCGCGTTTTCGCGGCTTTGCGCGACCAGCTTCGGGTCGATCTCCACGCCCAGCCCGCGCGCACCGAAGCGCTTCGCGGCGACGATGACGATGCGCCCGTCGCCCGATCCGAGGTCGATCACGCGATCGCGGCGCCCGACCTTCGCCAGCTCCAGCATGGTGAGCGTCACGTTGTCGGGCGTGGTGACGTAGGGGACGTCCTCGGACGCGCCTTGCGCGGAGAGGCCCGCCGCGACGAAAACGCCAGCGCAGGCCAGGGTGCGCACCCTCGAATTCCTCGACATCCTAAGTGTGGCGGGAGTACCGGTTCTTGCCGGCGGCCTTGGCGCGGTACATCGCCTGGTCCGCGTGGCGCAGCAGCGCCGTGGGATCCTCGCCGTCGACGGGAGCGATGGCGATGCCCACGCTGCAGGTTACCCGCGCCTTGCCGCGCGAAAGGGTAAACGGGACTTGCAACGCCTCGACGAGCTTCCTGGCGACCAGCTCCGCGTCGTCGTTGGAGCGGCAATTCTCCAGCAGCACGGCGAACTCGTCGCCGCCCATGCGTCCCACCGTGTCGGCCGCTCGCACTGCGGCCACGCACCGCCCTCCCGCTTGCCGAAGCAGCTCGTCGCCGCCATCGTGGCCGAACTCGTCGTTGGTCGCCTTGAAGCCGTCCAGGTCCAGGTAGAGCACCGCAAGTCCCGTGGTGCCGCGGTGCAATTGGGCGAGCGCGCGGCCGAGGCGGTCGAGGATGAGGCGGCGGTTCGGCAGGCCGGTGATGGAATCCGTGAGCGCCTGGCGCTCGAGCATGCGCTCGGCATCCTTGCGCTCGCTGATGTCCGTGAGCGTGGCGTACACGCTTTCGGTCACGCCCAGCGCGTCGCGATGGGGCACGAGCCGCATCTCGATGTGGAGCTTGCGCCCGCCGATGCGCGCCTCGCGGTCGTAGTGCACCTCGTTCCCGCCGAGCAGCTGCGGCAGGCAGCGTTCGAACGCCACCTCGCCCTCGTCGCCCGCCACTTCGCGGATGTGCTTGCCGATGGCGGAGCCCTCGGCCAGGCCGTAGAACTCGTGGTAGCGCTTGTTGGCGAACAGGATCCGCCCGGTGAGGTCCACGTGGCAGATGCTGGAGCTGACACCGTCCATCACCAGCTTGAGGCGCGCCTCGCTCGCTTGCTGGCGATCCTCGTGCGCCTTGCGCGCTGCAATGTCGGCGTTGGTGCCGACCATTCGCAGGGCCCGCCCGTCGGGCGACCTCGTGGTCACACGTCCGCGGGAGCGGATCCACATCCACTCGCCGTCGGCGCGCCGGATGCGATGGTCCAGGTCGTATTGCGACTGGTCGCCCTTCAGCACTGCGAACATCCTCCCGGAAAGCAGCACGTGCTCCTCCTCCGGCACGCGCGTGAGAAGCTCCTGCACGGACGTGATGACCTCGCCCTCCGGTTCGCCGAGCATGCGCGACCACTCGGCCGACAGGCGCACCTCGCCGCTGTCGAGGTCCATGTCCCAGAATGCGAGGCGCGAGCCCTCGAGCGCATCCGCGAGCCGCTTGCGTTCCGCCTCGAGCGCGGCAGTGGCCTCGACCAGCGCTTCGGTGCGCTCCTT
>JBKJYC010000265.1:0-6520 GCA_046715885.1 Usitatibacter sp. | reverse complement strand
GGGCAGAAGAGGCCGCCCGTGCACCGGGCCACCGCTTCGTCCTCGGCCCTCGCGATCGCCGAGCCGCAGCGCGGACACTTCTTCGGCAGCACGAAGGCATCGGATTTCTCCCGCGGCCCGGCCTTGGCCACGCGAGCCACTTCGGGGATCACGTCGCCCGCGCGGCGCACGACGACCGTGTCGCGCTTCCAGATGTCCTTGCGCCGCACCTCGTCCTCGTTGTGCAGCGTGGCGTTCACGATGGTGGTGCCACCGACGAAGACGGGCTTCAGGCGCGCCACCGGAGTGATGGCGCCGGTGCGCCCGACCTGGATGTCGATGTCGAGCAGCTCCGTGGTCGCTTCTTCCGCGGGAAACTTGTGCGCCACGGCCCAGCGCGGCGCACGCGAGACCGAGCCCAGCGCCGCCTGCTGCGCGAACGCGTTCACCTTGTAGACCACGCCGTCGATGTCGTAGGCGAGCTTCGAACGCTTTTCGCCCACGTCCGCGTAGAAATCGAGCAGGCCCTCCACGCCACTCGTGACCGTGCGGTCCGCCGCCACCGTGAAACCCAGCTGCGCGAGCACATCCAGCGATGCCGAATGCGTCGCGGGCATCCTGAACCCCTCGTTCGCGCCGAAGCCATAGGCGAAGAAGGAGAGCCGGCGCCGCGCGGTCAGCTTCGGATCGAGCTGGCGCAAGGCACCCGTGGCCGTGTTGCGCGGGTTCACGAACGCCTTCTCGCCCGCCGCTTCGGCGCGCCTGTTGAGCGCCTCGAAATCCCTGCGGAACATGAGCACCTCGCCGCGCACTTCCAGGAGCTTCGGCGGCTTGCCCGCCGTCAGTCGCAAGGGAATGCTTCGCACCGTGCGCAGGTTGGCCGTCACGTCTTCGCCGACGGCGCCGTCACCCCGAGTGGCGCCCTGCACGAACACGCCGTTCTCGTACGACAGGGTGACCGCAAGGCCGTCGAACTTGAGCTCGCAGGAGTACTCGACCGCTTGCACGCCCAGGCCGTCGCGGCAGCGCCGGTCGAACGCGGCGACATCCTCCTCGTCGAAAGCGTTTGCGAGCGAGAGCATCGGCACGCGATGCGCGACTTCCTCGAAGCCCTCGCTGGGCGCGCAGCCGACGCGCTGCGTCGGCGAATCGGGCGTCGCCAGCTCCGGGTGCTCGGATTCCAGCCGCTGCAGCTCGCCGAAGAGCGCGTCGTACTTGGCGTCGGAGACCTCGGGGGCGGCATCGTTGTAGTAGAGGCGGTTGTGGCGCTCTATCTCGCGCCGCAACCTCTCCGCGCGCGCGGCCGCCGTCTTGGGCGTGGCCACGACGCCGCTAGCTGAAGAGCCGGCGCGCGAGGGCGCCGCCGGCCGGAATGCCATGGGACTCCATGTCGCGGAAGACCTGTTCCAGGCTGCGGCGGATGGCCGCCAGGCCTTGGGGTGTCAGCGGCTTGCGGTTGTCGTCCACGAGCTCGCCGCCGAGGCCGGCGGCGCAAGTCCCGGCGAGCCCCACCATGGCGTCGAAGGCAGCGCCGGGGTCGACGACATGCGGCAAGTCCAGGGCGAAGGTGAGGCCCGAGGTGTACGCAGCATCCGGGCGGTCGCCCTGGCGGTCGAAGCGCCTTATGGAATACTCCGGCGTGCCGTCCCGCGCGTAGCTCACCAGGTCGCCGGTACCGGTCTCGGAGAGGCCGTGCTCGAGCGCGATCGCCTTCACGCGCGCGAGCGCGAACGTGGCCCCGTACTGGCCCACGACGTTGACGGCAACCTCGATGTCGGCATCCGCGCAAAAACGGTCGAGGTCGCGCGCGCGCTGCGCCGCGGCCGCCGGCGACTCGCGCTGGGACACGGCGCCCACCGATCCGGCGAAACTCGCGATCGTCTCGTTGAAAGTGGCGATCTCCTCCTCGGTCACCGGCCCGGCGCGGCTGGCGAGCTGCAGGCCCGCGCGCAGCTCGCGCCAGCTCTTCCGCGGCGATCGATCGATCGGCTGCCACTGCTCGTCCACGATGCCCTCCACGTTCACCGGCGTGGCGTGGACCTGGAGGGCGTCGAGCAGGGGATCGAGGCTCTCGCGCGTGAGCGGGTCGTCCGCGAGGACCACGGCCACGGTATCGATGCGGTTGGAGACCGCGGACTGCGCCCCCGCCGGAGCTTCGGCGACGAGCGCCTCGCCCTCGTCCGCATCGGCCGCCCGCGGCGTCTCGTCGATGCGCCCGAGCGTCGGCTCGGTGCGCTCCTCCTCGGACATCCGGCCGCTCGTGGGCTCGCGGCGCACGGCGGGCTCCTCGAAGAGGATGTCCGGATGCTCGGCGCCGAAGGCGCGCTCGGCGCGCGCGCGGGCACGGCGCTCCACCACCGTGTTGTAGACCACGACCCCGCCCACGGCCAGCGCCCCGAGTGCGATCAACGCGAGCTGAAGGTCAGACATGAGGCACGAGGCGCGCGGCGCGAGGCACGAGATCCCCCATTACGCGGCTTGCTTGCGTGCGAATTCCATGGCGGCTTCGATGTCGACTTCCACGATACGCGACACCCCCGGCTCCGACATGGTGACGCCCACCAGCTGCCCGGCCAGCTCCATGGTGATCTTGTTGTGCGTGATGAAGAGGAACTGGGTCTGCGCCGACATCTGGCGCACCAGCTCGCAGAAGCGCTCGGTGTTGGAATCGTCCAGCGGCGCGTCCACCTCGTCGAGCAGGCAGAAGGGCGCCGGGTTCAGCTTGAAGAGCGCGAAGACGAGGGCGATCGCCGTGAGCGCCTTCTCGCCACCCGAGAGCAGCTGGATCGACTGGTTCTTCTTGCCCGGGGGCTGCGCCAGCACCTGGACGCCGGCGTCGAGGATCTCCTCGCCGGTGAGCTTCAGGCTCGCCTGGCCGCCGCCGAAGAGCGCCGGGAACATCTCCTGGAAGTTCGCGTTCACCGCCTCGAACGTGGACTGCAGCATGTCGCGCGTCTCGCGGTCGATGCGCTTGATGGCGGCTTCGAGCGTCTCGACGGCCTGGACCAGGTCGGCGTTCTGCGCGTCGAGGAAATCCTTGCGCTCGCGCGCCGTGTTGAGCTCCTGGAGCGCGGCCAGGTTTACCGCGCCCAGCGCCGCGATCTCCTCGGTGAGCCGCGCGATCTCGGCCTGCATGCCCGAGGAGCGCACGCGCTTCTCGATCTGCTCGGCCATCTCCTCGCGCGTGACGCCCGCCTCCTGGAGCTGCTGCGCGTATTGCTCCGCGTGCGTCGAGGCCTCCTGCTCCTTCAGGCGCAGCTCCGTGATCTTCTCGCGCATCGGGTTCAGGTTCTGCTCGACCGCAAGCCGCCCCTCGTCGAGCCCGCGCAACTCGTCGGACAGGTGCTCCAGACCGATCCTCGCGTCGGCGAGCAGCTTCTCGCGCTCGCTCTTCACCAGCAGGGCCGCCTGGAGGCGCTCGCGCACGTTGCCTTCCTCGAGCTTGCCCAGCTCGGTCGTGACGTTGGTGCGGTTCGCGCCGAGTGCCTGCAGGCGCTCGCCCAGCGAAACGGCGAGCTGGCCCTGCGAGGCCACCTTGTCAGTGGCGCTGCGCTCGTGAAACGCCGCCTCCTGCTGCGCGCGCTCCGCGGCGAGGATGGCGACGCGCGCGGCGTCGAGGGCGCCTTGTGCATCCTTCGCGCCGCCTTCGAGCACCTGCAGGCGCTGCACGATCGCCTCGATCCTGTGCGAGCCCTGCTCCAGGGTGTGTTGCGCCTCCGACATCTCGAGGCGCTCGGCCTGCTCTTCCTTCTCGATGTCCGAGAGCTCCGCGCGGATCGCCTCGCGGCGGCGCTCCGACTGCTGCGAGCTCTGCGAGAGCGTCAGGTGCTCGACCTCGAGGTCGTGATCCTCCTGGCGCGCGCGCGCCAGCTCTTCGCGCACGCGCCGCGCCTGGTCCTGCCCGTCCGTTAGCTCCACCTCGAGCGATTTCAGGCGCTGCTCCACCTCGGAGCGATCGCGCACCTGCGCGGGGATGCGGCCCTGCAGGTCCTCGATCTCGCGCTGGCGCTGCAGGACGCCGTGCAGCTCGGACTGCGGGCCATGGAAGACCACGCCCTGGCGGCGGAAGAGGTGGCCGGCCCGGGAGACCAGCAGTCCGCCCGCGGGGAGAACGCGCGCAAGCTCCAGGCCGCTCTCGCCCTCGGGCAGGATGAAGACGTTGGCGAGCGCGTCCTTGAGGTACGCGATCACGCCGGGCCGCGCGCTCGACACCACGCCCGAGAGCGGCTTCAGGTGGCCCGAGGCGGCGGGCGTATCCAGCGCTCCGCGCTCGGTGAAGACGGCGAAGTTGCCCGGGGGGGCGTCGCGCAGCAGCGCGGGAAGGTCCGACTCCTCGTTCAGCTTCACCGCATTCAGGCGCACGCCCAGTGCCGCTTCGACGGCGTCGTCCCAGCCCGCCTCGACGTGGATCGCCTGCCACAGGCGCTCGGCCCGGTCGAGGGAATGGGTGCGGGCCCAGTCGGCCAGCTTGCTGTTGTTGTCGAGCTTCGCCTGCTGCGTCTCCAGCGCCTTCAGGGCAGCCTCGAGGTTCGCGACCTCGCGCGTCTTGTCCTGGAGGCGCTGCACCGCCGCGCGGCGCTCTTCCTCGAGTGCGGGCAGCTTCGCCTCGGTCTCCTTCTGGGTGGCCTCGAGCGCGGCGAGCCTGTCCTGCAGCGCGCGGCGCTCGCTTTCCATCGCGGAAAGCTTCTCCGGCTCCGGGAACACAAGCGCCATGTTCTCCTGCTTCAGGCGGTTCTTGCGGGCCTCGAGCTGCGAGAGGAGCTTCAAGGCGTGCGACTCGCGCGACTCCTCGATGCCCTGCGCCTGCTCGGCGGCCGACATCTCGGCTTCGGCGGCCTTCACCTGCGCCGCGGCCTGGCGCGAGCCCTCCTCGGCCGCGGGCAGGGCGGCCCGGGCGCGCTCGGCGTCCGCGGCGCGCTCCGCGATGGCCGAGCGCGCACGCTCGATCTCGCCCTGCCACCGGCCGCGCTCGGCGTTCGCCTCGGCGATGCGGCGCTCGACTTCCGCCATCTCCGCGCCCAGCCCTTCCAGCTGCGCGCCCATGCGCCGCCGGTTCTCGCCGAGGAACGCGATCTCCTGCTCCAGCGACTGCACGTCCGCATTGGCCGCGTAGAGGTTGCCCTGCAGCTGCGAGAGGTGGTCGGTTCCCTGGTAATGGCGGTGGCGCAGCTCCTCGAGCGCGCGTTCGCTCTCGCGCAGCTTCGCGGTCTCGGCCTCGAGCGACACGGTGACCTTCTGCACCTCGTTGCCGTAGCGGTTCTTCGCCTGCTCCGCCTCGCGCAGGCGCGTGAACGCGAGCAGGTTGTGGTTGAGGGCCAGCTGCGCGTGCAGCTCGTTGTAGCGCGAGGCGACCTCGGCCTGCTGGGCCAGGTGCGTGAGCTGGCTATCCAGCTCCGCGCGGATATCGCCCACGCGCGCGAGGTTCTCGCGCGTGTCCTCGAGCCTCAACTCGGTCTCGCGGCGGCGCTCGCGGTACTTCGACACGCCCGCGGCCTCCTCGAGGAAGACGCGCAGCTCCTCCGGCTTGGACGTGATCACGCGCGAGATCATGCCCTGCTCGATGATGCTGTACGCACGGGGACCGAGGCCGGTCCCCAGGAAGATGTCCTGCACGTCGCGGCGGCGTACGTGCTGGGCGTTGATGTAGTAGTTGCTGTCGCCGTCGCGCGAGAGCACGCGCTTCACGCTGATCTCGGCGTACTGGCTCCAGGCGCCGCCCACGCGGCCGAGCGTGTTGTCGAAGACCAGCTCCACCGAGGCGCGTCCCACGGGCTTCCTCTCCGCCGAGCCGTTGAAGATCACGTCGTGCATGTGCTCCCCGCGAAGCTGCCGGGCGGAGGACTCGCCCAGCACCCAGCGCACGGCGTCGATCACGTTCGACTTTCCGCACCCGTTGGGGCCGACCACGCCGACGAGCTGCCCGGGGACGGAGATGGTGGTGGGGTCGACGAAGGACTTGAAGCCGGACAGCTTGACGGAGGTGAGTCTCAAAGCGGGGGAGCCTCTTCAGTAGAATGGCGATTTTACCGAATCGCCACCGCGCGCCCAAATGCCGGCGAAAGCCAAAGCCTCGAAATCGCTTGACACGTTCCCGAACCCGAATGCGGAGCGCGACTACGCGATCCACATGAGGATTCCGGAGTTTACGTGCCTGTGCCCCAAGACCGGGCAACCCGACTTCGCCACGCTCTTCCTGGACTACATCCCCGACCGGAAGTGCGTGGAGTTGAAGAGCTTGAAGCTCTACATCTGGTCATTCCGCGACCAAGGCGCCTTCCACGAGGCGGTCACCAACCGCATCCTGGACGACCTGGTGGCCGCCCTCGCGCCGCGCATCTTGCGGCTCACCGCCCGCTTCTACGTGCGTGGGGGGATCTTCACCACGGTGGTGGCGGAGCATCGCAAGCCGGGGTGGAAGGGTGATGTGCCGGCCAAGGGGACAGAACCCATAGCCGCTTAGGGCTAAAAGGTCTGTACCCAAAAACAGTCTAATAAAAACAAAAGAACCAGCCCACGAAGAGGATAGTGTAGATATCGGTGG
>JBKJYC010000264.1:0-3206 GCA_046715885.1 Usitatibacter sp. | reverse complement strand
CAGGCGAGCCTGCGGGTTTTTTTTCGCCCACAAACGGCAGCAGCCGGTTACCGGCTGTTGCTAATCCGCGACATTCGTCAAATAAATGTTGGATAAATCACAGGACTGTCGCTATGATCCACGCGTGTCAAACGGCCGAAACACTCCAAATCCACGGCCTGCTCCCTTCGCAACCCACTGTTTCCCAAACAATTTCCGTCACAACCCGGGGGTTTTCGAATGAATCCTAGAATGAAGAAGCTCACCCTTGCCTTGGTCCAGGCTCTGGGTGCCGGCGTCGCGGTTTCGATCGCGGCAACACCGGTGCTCGCCCAGCAGACCCAGAAGATCGAGAAAATCGAGGTCACAGGCTCGAACATCAAGCGCATCGAGGGCGAGTCCGCCCTGCCCGTCACGGTCATTTCCCGCGACGAGATCCAGAAGTCCGGCGTGCAAACGGCCGCCGAGCTGCTTCAGAACATCACGTCTAACGTCAACGGCTACGCTACGGCTGCGGCCGTGGGCGACTCCGGCACCCCGGGATTGGCCGCTGCCGGCCTGCGAGGCCTCGGAAGCACCAACACTCTGGTTCTGCTGAACGGCCGACGCCTTTCGAATTACGCCTTCAATGCGGCAGGCGGAGGCACGGTCAACCTGAACCAGATCCCGCTTGCCGCGGTCGAGCGCGTCGAGGTGCTGAAGGACGGCGCCTCCGCGATCTACGGCACGGATGCGATCGGTGGCGTCATCAACTTCATCCTGCGCAAGGATTACACCGGGATCGAAGTCACCGCCTACGGCACCATGACCGACCAAGGTGGCGGCAATACCCGCAAGTACACGGCGGCGGTTGGATTTGGCGACATCAACAAGCAGCGCTTCAACATCCTCGCGACCTTCGACTACCAGGAGGACACGTCCCTCAAGGCGAGCAAGCGCAAGCAATTCGCCGGCACGGCGATCCGCCCCGACCTCGGCTTCTCGCGCACGTCCGGCAACGCGCCGCCGGCGAACTTCATCTTCAACGGCATCAACTACAACACGGCCGCGGCCGCGGGGTGTGCCCCGGCCGCGGGATCATTCCAGATCAATGCCGCCACCGGTGCGCCCCAGCCTGCGCGCCTGAACTGCCGCTACGACTTCACTTCGGTGCTTGACATCTTCCCGCCGTCCGAGCGCAAGGCGTTCTTCACGCGCGGCGCATGGCAATGGGCCAATGACCATCAGCTTTTTGCCGAGTACCACCTGTCGCAGAACGAGATTACCTTCGCCTCCTCCGAGACGCCGGTGGCCGATTTCACAGGGCTGTTTCCGTTCTTCTATCCCGCCGGAGGCCGTTTCTACCCGACATCGTTCGTGACGCCAGCGGCCGCGGGAGGGCAGACGATTACTCCCACGGGCAACCTGACCTTGGCGGGATGGCGTGCCAAGCAAGGCGGCCTGCGCACGAACCGCGCGGACTCCGAGGAGTCGCGCTTCGTAGCCGGCGCGCAGGGCGTGCTCGCGGGCTGGGATTACAACGCTGCCTACACCCAAGCCCGCAGCGAGGTCACCGATAACTACATCGACGGCTGGTTCAGCCAGCAGCGCCTGAGCGCGGCGATCGCGACGGGCAACATCAACGTGTTCACCACGGCGCCCCTGGACGCGGCCGGCCTGGCACTGCTCGAGTCGGCGAAGGTTCTGCAGAAAGTGCGGGAATCGGAGGCCGAGGTCCGGATCATCGACGGGCGCATCTCCCGCGAGCTGATGGAACTGAAGAGCGGCCCCCTCGGCCTGGCGGCAGGCTTCGAGTACCGCGAGGAAGAGCTGAATGACCGGCCGGACGGCGTGCTCTCATCGGGCGACCTGCAAGGCGGTGGCGGTGCCCTTCCCGCCACGAAGGCCAAGCGGGACATCACGGCATTTTTCGCCGAGCTGAATATCCCGCTCCTCAGGAATCTGGAGGCGCAGGTCGCGGTGCGCTTCGACGACTACAGCGATTTCGGCAACACCACGAACCCCAAGGTGGCCATGCGCTGGACGCCTACCAAGCGGCTCCTGGTGCGCGGCTCGTACAGCACCGGGTTCCGTGCGCCAACGCTTTCGGACCTGTTCCTGCCGCCCTTCCTCTCGAACACTGCGGACAATCACAACGACCCGATCCGGTGCCCGAACTCCACGCCGATCGGAACGTTCGTGAACGCGAACTTCGAGTGCGACGCGCAGTTCCAGAACCAACTCGGCGGCAACCCGCGGCTCAAGCCTGAAGAGTCCCGCCAATGGACCCTCGGTGTGATCTTCGAGCCGACCCCCGAGACCTCGATCGGCGCGGATTTCTTCGCGATCCATCGCGAGGATTCGATTGGAGCTCTGGGCGATACCACGGTGTTCGACAACTTCGGTCGCGCGGATCCGTTGACGGCCAACGGCCGGTTCGTCCGGGGGACGCGTGTCGCCGGAGGGGGCTGCACCACCGACCTTCCCGGCATCCCTACCCCGGCCAACATCCCTTGCGGGATCGACTTCGTGATCCAGGGTCAGGACAACCTGGGGAACTATGTCACGACCGGGGTGGATCTCTCGGCTTCCATGCGTTTCCCGCGCGGCAACATGGGGCAGTTCACGCTGCGTGGAGAAGGCACCTACATCTTCCGCTACCGCTACCAGCAGGAGAAGAACGGGCCCTACTTCGACAACGCCGGGCGCTTCACCGCCGACAACGGAGCCATCACGCGTTGGCGCCATTACGTGACCCTTAACTGGCGCAGCGGTCCGTGGGGCGCGACCGTGGCCCAGAACTTCGTGCTGGGCTATCGCGACGCGAGCGAGGCCCGGCGCGTGGGTAGCTACGAAACATACGATGCGCAAGCCACCTGGGAAGGCTGGAGGGGCCTGGGCGTGACGCTGGGGGTGAAGAACGTCCTGGACCGCGACCCGCCGGCCTCCGACCAGGGCCAGTTCTTCCAGGTGGGCTACGATCCGCGCTACACCGACCCGCGCGGCCGGATGTACTACCTCGGGCTGAAGTACGCCTTCAAGTAACCCAGGCTTCGCGCAGTAAAGCCAAAGGGGCCCCTCGGGGCCCCTTTTTTCGTCCGCGTTTCGGAACTCCTGAAGTCCCTGAATATCAACCGTTGTACGCCCAATAAAGGCAGAACAATGGCGACGCGCGGCCGCAACATGTTCCACACGACGGAACCCCGGGTGGAGATCATCCCGATGATCGACATCATGATGTTCCTGCT
>JBKJYC010000263.1:0-3465 GCA_046715885.1 Usitatibacter sp. | reverse complement strand
GACGAGAAGAAGCGCCGCTGGCTGATCGTCACCACTTCCGCCGCCAGCGCCGCCGCCGCCGCCGGGGTGGCCGCCCCGTTTCTCCTCAGCTGGTTCCCGAGCGCGCGTGCGCTCGCCGCTGGCGCGCCGGTCGAGGTTCCCATCGACAAGCTCGAGCTGGGGCAGCAGATCACGGTCGAATGGCGCGGCAAGCCCATCTGGGTCCTACGCCGCACCAAGGAGATGCTCGATGGCTTGCAGAAGGTCGATCCGCTCCTCGTCGACCCGGAGTCCAAGTCCGCCGAGCAACCCGCCTACGTGAAAGGCCGCGAGCGCGCGATCAAACCGGAGTATTTCATTTGCGAGGGGGTCTGCACCCACCTGGGATGTTCGCCCACACTCAAGAAGGAGATCGGCGCGGCCTCCGACATGGGCCCGGACTGGCCGGGCGGCTACTACTGCCCGTGCCACAACTCGCGCTTTGACCTGGCGGCGCGCGTCTTCAAGGGCTCGCCCGCGCCGACCAACCTGAAGATACCGCCCCACCGCTACGAAACCGACGCCGTGATTGTCATCGGCGAGGACGCCAAGGGAGCCTGACCGATGGCCGTTACGCAGAAGACTCCCGTCACGGGAGCCGGACGTCTCAATGGGCTGCTCACCTGGGTCGACGCGCGATTTCCACTCGTCCGTCTGTACCGGGAGCAGCTCACCGAGTACTACGCGCCGAAGAACTTCAACTGGTGGTATTACTTCGGCTCGCTGGCGATGCTCTGCCTGGTGATCCAGATCGTCTCGGGCATCTTCCTCACGATGAACTACAAGCCCAGCGCCGAGCACGCCTTCGCCTCGGTCGAGTTCATCATGCGCGACGTCCCCGGCGGCTGGCTCATCCGCTACATCCACTCGACGGGCGCTTCGTTGTTCTTCGTCTGCGTCTACCTGCACATGGCGCGCGGGCTCATGTACGGGTCCTACCGCAAGCCGCGCGAGCTGCTCTGGATCTTCGGCGTGTTGATCTACCTGAGTCTGATGGCGGAGGCCTTCTTCGGCTACCTGCTGCCGTGGGGCCAGATGTCCTACTGGGGCGCCCAGGTGATCATCAACCTGTTCGGCACCGTGCCGCTGATCGGCGAGGACCTCGCCGTCTGGATCCGCGGCGACTACAACGTTTCCGACGCGACCTTGAACCGGTTTTTCGCCCTGCACGTGATCGCCCTGCCCTTGGTGCTCCTGGGCCTGGTCGCCGCGCACCTGATGGCGCTGCGCGAGGTGGGCTCCAACAACCCCGACGGCATCGAGATCAAGAAGAACCTGGATCCGAAGACCGGCACGCCGTTGGACGGGATCCCGTTCCACCCGTACTACACCGTGAAGGACCTCTACGGAGTGTCGGTCTTCCTGATCGTGTTCACGGTGATCGTCTTCTTCTCGCCGGAGATGGGCGGGTACTTCCTCGAATACAACAACTTCATCCCGGCCGACCCCCTGAAGACGCCAGAGCACATCGCGCCGGTGTGGTACTTCACCCCTTATTACGCGATGCTCCGCGCGATCCCGCCTGTGGCCGGCTCGCAGTTCCCAGGGGTAGCCGTGATGGGCGCTGCCACGCTGATCCTGTTCCTGCTGCCTTGGCTGGATCGTGGTCGGGTGAAGTCGATCCGCTACCGCGGTCCGCTCTACAAAGCGTGGTTCACAGCGTTCGTGATCTCGTTCCTTGTCCTGGGCTACCTGGGCGTGGAGCCCACCACCGTGTGGGGCGAGTTCGGCAAAGGCCTTCCGTTGGTCGGCGGGGATTACGTGGCGCTTTGGGCGGCGCGCGTGCTGACGATCGTCTATTTCGCCTTCTTCCTGCTGATGCCCTGGTACACCGCGAGAGACAAGGAGAAACCCGAGCCGTTGCGGGTCACCGCGTGATGAACATGATCCCCGCAATCCGGATGGCGCTTTGCGTGCTGGCCCTGGCGCCGGCCCTCGCGCTCGCCGCCGGCGCCAAGGTGCAGCTCGACAAGGCGCCCGTGAACCTGCACGACAAGCCATCCATGCAGCGCGGCGCGCAGATCTTCGTGAACCACTGCCTGAACTGCCACTCGGCCTCGATGATGCGCTACAGCCGGCTGATGGACCTGGGCCTCACGGAGCCGCAGATCCGCGACAACCTCGTCCTGGCCGGCGAGAAGGTGGGCGAGTCCATGACCACCATCCTGGATCCGAAGGACGCCAACGTATTCTTCGGAATCGTGCCTCCCGACCTCTCGCTCGCGGCGCGCTCCCGCGGCCCCGACTGGCTCTATACCTACCTGCGCGGCTTCTACCGCGACCCGGACACGAAGACGGGCTGGAACAACACCGTATTCCCGAACGTGGGCATGCCGCACGTCCTGTGGGAATACCAAGGCGACCAGCTGCTCCAGGTCAACGCGCGGATCGATTCGAACACCGGGGACAGGAAGGAAACGCGCAAGCTCGTGCTCGACCGGCCCGGAAAGCTCAAGCCCGTGGAATACGACCAGTACGCCGGCGACCTGGTGAATTTCATGACCTACATGTCTGAACCCGCGCAGGCGAGCCGCAAGCTGTGGGGAATCCTGGTGCTGTTTTTCCTGGCCGCGTTCTTCGTGATCACGCTCATGCTGAAAAATGAATACTGGAAGGACGTCCGCTAGCCGCTTGCGGCCGTCGCGCACGATGGAGAGGGGCCGCGAGGCCCCCTGGAACGCGAAGAAGGGGTGAATAAAAGATGATGACGCTTTACTCGGGGATCACCGATCCCTTCAGCCACCGTTGCCGGATCGTGCTCTACGAGAAGGGGATGGATTTCGAGATCATCGACGTGGACCTCATGAACAAGCCCGAGGACCTGGCGGTGATGAACCCCTACAACCGCACGCCCGTGCTCGTGGAGCGCGATCTCGTCCTTTACGAGTCGAACATCGTCAACGAGTACATCGACGAGCGCTTCCCGCACCCGCAGCTGATGCCGGCCGACCCGGTGATGCGCGCCCGGGCGCGGCTTTTCCTGTTCCGCTTCGAGCAAGAGCTCTTCAACCATGTGCAGACGCTCGAGTCGGGCACGCAGAAGGCCCAGGAGAAAGCGCGCCTGTACGTGCGCGAGAACCTGATCCAGATCGCGCCCATCTTCGTGAAGCAGAAGTACATGCTGGGCGAGGAGTTCTCCATGCTCGACGTGGCCATCGCCCCGCTGCTGTGGCGCCTGGACCAGTACCAGATCCAGTTGAACAAGCAATCCGCGCCTCTGCTCAAATACGCCGAGCGCCTTTTCTCTCGCCAGGCCTTCATCGACTCGATGACAGCCTCCGAGAAGGCCATGCGCAGGTAGACTTGGCGGATGGCCGAAGTTTCCACCAAGCCCTATTTCATCCGCGCGATCTACGAGTGGTGCTCGGTTTGCGGATACACGCCGTACCTGAGCGTGCGCGTCGATGACCGCACGCGGGTGCCGATGGAATACGTCAAGAATGGCGA
>JBKJYC010000262.1:0-3662 GCA_046715885.1 Usitatibacter sp. | reverse complement strand
TGCGAATCTCTTCGCAAATGTTCGACCGGGCGCGCGTGTCTCGGTGACGGGAGCCCGGCTCCAGCCATGGCTTTGGGGCTGGCCGCTCAATCTCGTTACGCTCTATCGCGCGCGACCTTACCTCACGACGTTTCGAGGGCTTTCCAGGCCGTGGGAGTCGTTGCGGGAATATTGCCCGGACATTGAGATCGTCCGTGCCTTTCATCTGGGCACGGGCTACCTGGCTGTGGGACGCTTCAGGCGTTAGCCCGGCCTATTTCCGGAAAGCGTGGCGATGATCGGACAGGCTCGCGGCCGCTTTCCCTTTTCGCACTCGCCGATCAAACCCTGCAACAGCCGTCGCATGCGGTTCAGGTCGGCGATTCGCTCCTGGATCAGGGCGAGCTTGCGCGTCGCCAGGTTGCGAGTCTCGCCGCAGTTCTGCCCATCCTCGAGAAGCAGCAACTTTCCGACCTCCTCCAGCGTGAAGCCGAGCTGCTGGGCGCGCTTGATGAAATGCAGCCTCGCGACTGTCGCGGCGCCGTAGCGGCGGACCGAACCAGGCGCGCGCCGGGGTTCGGCCACCAAGCCCACGCTCTGGTAGTAACGGATAGTCTCCTTGTGCACGCCTGCCGCCTTCGCAACCTGGCCGATCGTGAGATGGTCCAAGGGGACCTCCTGGGAGTGTTGACCCTGTAGGACACTACAGGGTTTAGTCTCGTTCCCATGAAGACCCAGGCTTCCCTCGCGGCCGGGGCGCTCTCCGCCCTGGGCGCCACCGCATGCTGCTTTGGCCCGTTGCTGCTCGTAACGCTCGGGCTCGGCGGGGCCTGGGCAGCTCGCATGCAAGGCTTGGCCGCCTTCCAGCCCTTCTTTGCCGGCCTGACGCTCCTTTTCATCGGGTTCGCCTTCCACCGACTGTTTGTAAAGCCGCCCCGCTGCGCTCCCGGGGAGATCTGCGAGGCCCCACAAGTCTTGCGACGCCAGCGAATCGTGTTCTGGGTTGTGGTGGCCGTCATTGCAGTGATGGCAATGCTCCCGCTTCTTTCCCCCTATTTCTACTGAGGTGCACATGATGCGAGCTCGCCGATTTGCCGCGCTCTTCGTTGCCGCGGCGGCCCTTGCCGCCAATGCCGGCGAAGCCCGGAACGTCACCCTCGACGTGAAGGGAATGCACTGCGCGACTTGCCCGCTTACCGTCAAGGTCGTGCTCAGGAAACAGCCGGGCGTGGAAGACGTGAAGGTGGACGGTGAGAAGCACACGGCCGAAGTGAAGTTCGATCCGGCCAAGGTGTCGCCCGCAGAACTCGCGAAGGCGGTAACGGACGCCGGCTATCCCGCGAGCCCGCGAAAGTGAGCGCCGTGCCGAAGGCGATTCTCCAGAGCACGCTGACCTGTCCCCGGTGCGGCTTCCGCAAGGAAGAGACCATGCCCACCGACGCGTGCCAATTCTTCTATGAATGCAATGGCTGCAAGACGTTGCTGAAACCAAACGCCGGGGATTGTTGCGTGTTCTGCTCGTTCGGCTCGGTGCAATGCCCGCCGATTCAGCAACAACGCGGTTGTTGCGAGTCCTAGATCCGGCCGGCCTCTTCGCGGCGGTTGATGGGGTACCGGCCCGGGGTGTCGAGCAAAGGCTGGATCAGCAGCCGGTCGATGCGAATGTCCCCGGCAGTCCGAAAGGCGTCCACGCCGATCGTCATCTCGCCATGTCCCCGCGCCGGTTGCGCGCGATACGTCCCGAGGATGCGGTCCCACCAGGGCGCGACGAACCCGAAGTTGCTCGACGTCTCGTTGAAGTCGATCGAGTGATGCACGCGATGCATGTCCGGCGTCACCACCAGCCGGCGCAGCCAACGCTCGACGCCCGGCGCGATCCGGACGTTCCCGTGGTTGAACATCGCGGTGGCGTTGAGTAGCAGCTCGAAAACGAGCACGGCCACCACGGGCGCGCCGATCGCGGCTACCGCCGCGCACTTGATCCCCGTGGAGATCAAGATCTCGACGGGATGGAAGCGGGTTCCCGTCGTCACGTCGAAATCGACATCCGAATGGTGAACTCGATGCAGGCGCCACAGGGTCGGGAGCGCGTGGAATGCGACGTGCTGGAAGTAGACCGCCAAGTCCAGGAAAGCAATCGCCAAGGGGATCCCCACCCAGGGAGAGAGCGCCAAAGCATCGAGCAGACCCCAGCCGTTGACCTCGGCCATGATCGCCACGGCGATCGCGGCACTCGGCGCGAGCACCCGGATCACCACGACGTCGATGGCCAGCAGGGCGAGGTTGTTGGTCCAGCGGAGGGAGCGCGGCAGGGCGGGGGCCCGGCGCGGCGCGACCGCCTCCCAGATTGCCATCAGGACGAAGACGCCGAAGAACGCGCCAAGCCGCAACAGCGGCTCATAAATGGTGACGGCGTCCTTCATGGCCTCCACACCCCCGGCAAGCGCTCTGGTAAACTGCGGAATCGATCGAATCTATGATTCAAGCGATTAATTGAATACTAGCCTGGGGAGGGAGAACGTGTCAACCAAGAGCCCGAAGGTGGAGCTGCTGGAGCAGCTCGCGCGCATCGGGGGCGCACTTTCCAGCGGCGTTCGCCTCGGGCTGCTGGAGTTGCTCGCCCAACGCGAGCGCAGCGTGGACGAGCTGTCTTCGATCGCCGGCGTCGCGGTCGCGAACGCGTCCCAGCACCTGCAGAAGCTACGCCAGGCGGGATTGGTCGCGGGCCGCAGGGATGGGGCGTTCGTTTTCTACCGCATTGCCGGCGACAAGGTGGTTCGACTCCTGGCCGCGCTCGCGCAGGTAGGGGAGGCCCACAACGCGGAAATCGAGCGCATCGTGAGGCTCTATTTCATCTCGAAGGACGAGTTCGAGCCCATCCAGGCGGTAGACCTTCTCGACCGCGCGCGGCGCGGCCTGGTCACCGTCCTCGATGTGCGACCCCCGGAAGAGTTCGCCGCCGGCCACGTGCCCGGCGCCGTGAACATCCCCATCCGCGAGCTCGAGAAGCGCCTGCGAGAGCTCCCGAAGCGCAAGGAAGTCATCGCCTACTGCCGGGGGCCCTTCTGCCTCATGTCGTATGACGCGGTCCAGCTCCTGCGCAAGAAAGGGCTGAAGGCCCGGCGCATGCAGGACGGGATGCCGGAGTGGCGGAGCTCGGGAATGCCGGTGGAGGCGGCATAGGCAGCCTTCACTGCCGCTTGATCTCCGTGTAGAAACCACTCACCTTCAGCTTGATCACCACGGTCTTGCTGGTCGAGTTTTTCCAGAACCATCCATGCGTCCCGGTGAAAGGCGCCCTCAGGGAGCCGGCCGATTTCGTGGCGGTTCCCCTTTGGAAGCTGAGGAAGGCGCCGCGTGGCCCGGGCTTCGGTTCTCCGTGGAAGTCGAACTCCACCTGCGAGCCTCCAGCGTCCCAGTCGAACACCATCGACTCGCCTTCGTCGAGAAGCGCCTTGTATTCCACGTCGGACCTGGGTGCCAATGTCACCTCCAGGTCGTCGCTCCGGAATGCCCGTGTCGCCATCATGGCGAACGGCTCGCCCGGACGAGCACTTGCCGGGGTGGGAGCGGGGATCGTGGATGTAGTCCCGACGGTAACGGACTTCGCGGCCGCCACCTTACCCTCGCCCATGGCGGTGAGGCCGAGCAAACGTCCCGCACCCGTCCAGTCGATGCCGTAC
>JBKJYC010000261.1:0-5162 GCA_046715885.1 Usitatibacter sp. | reverse complement strand
GCCTTCCCCACCCTGGAGGCGTGCTATCGCGACCTCTTCTCGCGGCCGGCCGTCGATCTCGCGCCGCCCTTCGTCGACGCGCTCGCGCAGGTGATCGTGCGCGCAGCGCTGGACGGCACCGAGGATCCATGGCTCTGCCGCGCGGGAGAGGTGCTGTTTCGGCGCCAGCGCCTGAGCACCGGGGGCGGCCAGGTCCTGGCGGCGGATGCCACCACCATCGAGGCCTATGCCGAGACCGGCGGCTTCGGAAGCGTCGGGCGCCTGCTGAAGGCGCAGAACACCGCGTTGCCGACGCCGAAGATGGATGTCCTGTCGCATGAGAACGCCGCGCTGTATTTTCTTCGCGACGAGCTGTTCGGCTTCCTCATCGACCTCACGCCCGGCCGCGAGGGATCGGCCGCGCTCGCGCGCGTGCTCGAGCGTTGGGTCGGCCATTTCACCGGCGTCGCGGTCGCGATCGAGCCCGTGGAGCGCATCGAGGACCAGCGCTGGCGCTGGCACGTGGGGCTGGACGCCGACTCCTCGGCCATCCTGAACGCGCTCTATCGCGGCGAGGCGGTCGAGGAGGCCGAGCGCGAACGCCTGGTCACGCTCTTTCGCCTCGACTTCCGCGACCCTGGCGATGCGATGCCCGAGGTGGCCGGACGCCCGGTCTACCTCGGCCTGGCGTTTCGCCCCGATCGCACGCTGAAGCTCAAGCCGCAGAATCTTCTGCTGAATCTGCCGCTGTCTCCCGCGGCCTGAAGCGCCGCGCGGGGTAAAATCACCGGAACCGAACCCGTGGAGCGCTTCATGTCTGCATCCCCCCAGAACACCGGCACCTTCATGCTCAGCAAGGAAATCGAGATCCTCATGGCCGAGCGCGAGAAACTCCTGCGCGTGGCCGGCGCGGCCGCGCAGTTCGTCGCCGTCCTCGAAAGCGAGAAGCTGCCCCAGGCCGTGGCCACCGAGGCCGACATCCTCGCGCAGAGCGTGAACGCGCTCTCCGAGGATTCCCTCAAGGACGCGCTCGCCTCGATCACCGGCAAGTAGGAGGCCCCATGAATCCCGATGCCTTCAACATGAGCATCCGCAAGTTCCTGAAGCATGTCGGCGTGCATTCGCAGCGCGAGATCGAGGGCGCGGTGGAGCGCGGCATGGCCTCCGGGAAGCTGAAGGGCAGCGAGTCGCTGCCCGTGAAGATGACGCTCACCATCGGCGGCGTCGACCACGCCGTCACCTTCGAAGACACGATCGACCTCGAATGAACGACCTGTCGCTGAAGCCTGGCGTCTCCTACGCCGACATCGAGGCCGCGGCCGCGCGCATCGAGGGCGTTGCGCACCGCACGCCCGTGGCCACCTCGACACAGTTCGACGAGCGCATGGGCTGCGAGGCGTATTTCAAGTGCGAGAACTTCCAGCGCATGGGCGCCTTCAAGTTCCGCGGCGCGTACAACACCCTCTCCCGGCTTTCTGCCGAGCAGCGCAAGCGCGGCGTGGTGGCGTTTTCCTCCGGCAACCATGCGCAGGCAGTGGCTCTCGCCGGCCAGCTCCTCGGCGTCCCCGCGACCATCGTCATGCCCCGGGACGCGCCCGCGGTGAAGGTCGCCGCGACCCGCGGCTACGGCGCCGAGGTCGTGCTCTACGACCGCGAGGAGGAGAACCGCGAGAAGATCGCGCAGAGGCTCGCCGCCGAGCGCGGCAGCCTGGTCGTGCCGCCCTTCGACCACCCCGACGTGATCGCGGGGCAGGGCACCTGCACCAAGGAGCTGATCGAGGACATCGGTCCGCTCGACTATCTCTTCGTGTGCTGCGGCGGCGCCGGGTTGCTCTCCGGATGCGCCATCGCCGCCAACCACCTGTCGCCGGGAACCAAGGTGATTGGCGTGGAACCCGCGGCCGGAGACGACGTGCAGCGCTCGTTCCGCGCGCGCCGGATCCAGCGCATCGGACTGCCCGACACCATCGCCGACGGCGCACGCACCCAGGCGCCGAGCGAGCTCACGCTGGGCCTGGTGCTGCAGTACGTGCACGACGTGATCACGGTCTCGGACGCGCAGCTGGTCGAGGCGATGCGCTTCCTGTGGGAGCGCATGAAGCTGGTGGTCGAGCCCACCGGAGCGCTCGCGACGGCGGGCGTGATCGACGGCCCGATCGACGTGCGCGGCAAGCGCGTCGGCATCATCCTCTCCGGCGGCAACGCGGACCTCAAGGCCGTCGCGAAGCTGTTCGCGTAATGCAGCTCATCGCGCTCCCGGAGCGCGTGCCGCGCCGGGGCAGCGCGCTGTGGCGCTTCATAGGGCGCTCGGTCCTGAGGCTCTACGGGTGGAGCGTCGTGGGCGAGTTGCCCAACCTCCCGAAATTCGTGATCGCGGTGGCGCCGCACACGTCCAACTGGGATGTCGTGATGGGCGCCGCGACGATGTTCGCGATCGATCTCAAGCTCGCCTTCATGGCCAAACACACCCTCTTCCAGGGCCCGCTCGCCGGACTGCTGCGCTGGATGGGCGGCATTCCGGTGGACCGCTCGAGCGCGCACGGCGTGGTGGCGCAGGCGGTAGACGGGTTCCAGCGCTCGAGCCAGCGCGTGCTCGTCATCACCCCCGAGGGCACGCGCAAGCGCGTCGAGAAGTTCAAGACCGGTTTCCTGCACGTCGCGCGCGGAGCCGGTGTGCCCGTGGTGTTGGCGACGCTCGACTACGGAAACAAGTGGGTGCGCTTCGGCCCCGCGTTCGAGCCCGGCAGCGACGTCGAGGCCGACCGCGAGCGCGTCGAGGCGTTTTTCAAGCCCGTGCAGGGCAAGCGCGCGCGCTGAATCCGATGGGTGCCGCGATGCACCATCGCATGGCGCCAGGATGCTTGGTGTGGGCGCGGCCGGGCGGCTAACCTGCTGTTTTTGTTCGAGACGTAAGCCCTGCGACGGCTTGGCACGATCCCTGCAAATAGCAATGCGTCGGTACTTCGGTGCCGACGTTTCTCCTCCGAGAGCGGTTTGCCCCTCCCCGAAACGGGAGGGGCTATTTTTTCCGCGTCAGTCGGCGTACACGCCGGCCTTCTTGATGATCGGCCCCCACTTGTCGATCTCGGCCTTGAGGTGCTGCTGCAGAGCCTGGGGCGTCTGCTTGTCAGGCGGAAACGTCACCGCGCCCAGCTCGGTGTAGCGCTTCTGCACGTCGGGCTCCTTCAGCGCCGCCTGCAGCGCGGCGACGAGCTTGTCGATCACGGGCTTGGGCGTGCCCTTCGGTGCGTACAGGCCGTGCCAGATCCCGACCTCGGCGCCCTTCAGGCCCTGCTCGTCGAGCGTCGGGACGTCGGGAAGCGAGGCCACGCGCTGCTTCGACGTGACGCCGTACACCTGCACCTTGCCGCCCTTGATCTGGCCCGTGGTGCTGGTGGTCTGGTCGCACATGAAGTCCACTTGGCCGCCGAGGAGGTCGTTCATCGCCGGGCCGGTGCCCTTGTAGGGGACGGTCAGCACGTCGGTGCCGATGGCACTCATGAAGAGCATCCCGCACAAGTGGGACGCGGCGCCGATGCCGGCATTGGCATACGTAACCTTGTCCTTGTTCGCCTTGATGTAGGCGAGCAGCTCCTTCAGGTCCTTGGCGGGCAGGCCCGGCTTCCCGATGATGGTCATCGGCACGTCGTTCACCAGCCCGATGTACTCGAAATCGGTGAGCGGGTTGAAGCGCAGCTGCCGGTACAGCGCCGGCGTAGTGGCCATGCCGATGTGGTGGATGAGGATCGTGTAGCCGTCGGCTTTGGCGTTCTTCACCGACTCGGGGCCGAGGATGCCGCCCGCGCTGGGCTTGTTCTCCACGACGACCGTTTGGCCGAGCGGTTTGGTCATTGCCTGCGCAAGGATGCGGGCGACGGTATCCGTCGGTCCGCCCGCCGCGTAGGGAACGATCATCGTCACGTTGCGGGTGGGATAGCCCTGGGCGAAGGCCCCGGACGCGAAAGCGGCCAGGGCGACGCCGGCCAGCAGATTCTGGAACATGGAATTTTCTCCTCGGTTGGAATGCGAAACGGTGCTGGGGCACTCGGCGTTGACGGACCGCCCAATTATAATCAAGCCCACTCCCCGAAATGCCGTGCAGGGGAGTGCGGGTTTCCACAATGGTATCGACTTGAGCCTCCTCGCCCTCCTCGTCGCACTCCTCGCGCAATATGCCTATCCGGTGAAGGGCCGCAACGCGTTGCAGGCCTTCTACGGCCGGATGTGCCTGTCGGCCGCGAAGCGCCTGAATGCCGGCGACCGCAACTCCGGGATCCTCGCGTGGCTGGCCCTGATGGCGGCCGTGCTGGTGCCCGTGGGCCTGGCCACCGCGCTCGCCGCGGCGCTGCACCCGATCGTGCTCTGGGGGCTCAACGCGGCGATGCTCTACGGCACGCTGCGCTTCCTCGACACCACGAGGCACCTGGCCGCCATCGAGGCGGCGCTGCGCGCGGGCGACGCGAGCGGGGCGGCGAACCGCCTCGGGGAATGGCAGGGCGAGCCGGCGATCGTGGAAGATGCCGCGGCCGTCGCGCGGCTCACGGCCGAGCACGCGCTGCGTGATGCGCACCACGGCACCTTCGCACCGCTCTTCTGGTTCCTCGCGCTGCCGGGCCCGCTCGGACTGGCGCTCTATCCCCTCGCACATCGCGCGGCACGCACCTGGGAGCAGAACGTGGAGGCGGAGGAGCGCGATTTCGGCTGGTTCGCGGCGCGCGCTTTCCACGTCCTCGACTGGATTCCGCAGCGGCTCACGGCGTTCACCTTCGCCGTCGTCGGCAACTTCGAGGACGCGCTGTACTGCTGGCGCTCGCAGGCCGCGCAATGGCTGCGGCCCGAGGAAGGGATCGTGCTCGCCAGCGGCGCGGGCGCGCTCGGCGTGCGCCTGGGGGAGCCGCTGCCGCTGCACGGAGCGCTCATCGATCGGCCGCCGCTCGGCACGGGCGATCCCGCGCGCGAGGAATCGCTCGCCAGCCTGGGGGGATTGCTGTGGCGCGCCCTGGTGCTGTGGCTCATCGTCTTCCTTCTCGCCGCCGCTTTGCAGGTCGGCTGAAAGGGCCTGCCGCGCGTTGAACCCCCAAGCCGGGCTTGCGGTAAACTCGGCGCGAATCCGATCCCGCCTACCGGAAACACCCCTCTCGAGGAGTCACCCCCAATGTTCGCCAACACACGTGCCCGCCTGG
>JBKJYC010000260.1:0-4103 GCA_046715885.1 Usitatibacter sp. | reverse complement strand
GCGCTGCGCCGCGCCGTGATGCAGAAAGACTTCCTGCTGCACTATCAGCCGCAGATCAACCTCGAGACGGGCGAGATCATCGCGGTGGAAGCCCTGGTTCGCTGGAAGACGGAGGACAGCGGCACCGTGATGCCGGGCGATTTCATCCCGCTCGCCGAGGAGACCGGGCTCATCAACGAGATCGGCGAGTGGGTGCTGCGCGAAGGGTGCCGCCAGGCGAAGGAATGGCAGGCCGTGGGACTGCCTACGTCGCGGCGCATGGCGATCAACCTCTCGGCGCGCCAGTTCTCCGACAAGGGTTTCCTGGATATGGTGACCCGCGTCCTCGCCGATACGCGGCTGGACCCGTCCTGCCTCGAACTCGAGATCACCGAGAGCCAGGTCATGCGGCAGACGGACGGAATGATCCAGCTCCTCAACCGCCTCTCCGAGATGGGCGTTCACCTCGCCATCGACGACTTCGGCACCGGGTACTCGAGCCTGTCATACCTGAAGCGACTGCCGATCCAGAAGCTGAAGATCGACCAGTCCTTCATTCGCGACATCACCGTGGATCCCAACGACACCGCGATCGTGGTGGCGATCATCAACATGGCGAGAAGCCTGGACCTGGAAACCATCGCCGAAGGCGTGGAGACCGCGGGCCAGCTGGCGCTGCTGCGCTCGAAGGGCTGCCGCATCGGGCAGGGGTTCTACTTCTCGGCGCCGGCGAGCGCCGAGGCGCTCTACCCGATGCTCAAGCAGAACAATCCTTACCAGCGCTCGCAGGCGCGCTGATCAGCGCTTCTTCGCAGCCGCCGCCAGCAGCAGGAAGATCGCCGGCCGCTTGCCGATCTCGGGCGCGCTCCTGCGCCAGGCCTCGACGCTCGCCATGCGGATCCATTCCGTCGGACCCGTGAGGTCCGCGGCGACCGCGATTCGGGTTGCCGGCTTGCACGCCTTCAGGAGGTCGGCGAGCAGCGCGTCGTTGCGATAGGGCGTCTCGATGAACACCTGCGTCTCGTCTTCGACGGCCGAGCGCCGCTCGAGCTCGGCGATGCGCTCGGAGCGCAGCCGCGATTCCGGCGGCAGATAGCCGGCAAAGCGGAAACGCTGGCCCTCGAGCCCCGAAGCCATGAGAGCCAGCAGGATGGACGAAGGCCCGACCAAGGGAACCACGCGGATGCCTTCCGCATGCGCCGCCGCGATGAGGCGGGCGCCGGGATCGGCGACCGCGGGCGCGCCGGCATCCGAGATGAGCCCCATTTCGCGGCCGCGCCGGGCAGGCTCGAGCAGGGCGCTCACTTTCCCGGTCGGCGTGTGCTCGTTCAGCTCCGCCATGACGATCTCGCGCATCGCAACCGGATGGGAGCACGCCGCCAGGAAGCGCCGCGCGGTCTTCGCATCCTCGACCACGAAGTCGCGAAGGGAGCGCACCCGCTCGAGCGCGCCCGCCGGAAGCACGGTTTCGATCGCGCCCGCTTCGCTGATCCAGGAGGCGATGAGGAGCAGGCGGCCCGGCATCACGGAATTTCGAAACCTTCGGCGCGAAGCATCGCCGAAAGCGCAATGAGCGGAAGGCCGACGAGCGCCGTCGGATCGTCGCCCGAGAGCCTGGACAGCAAGGCGATGCCGAGTCCCTCGCTCTTCGCGCTGCCCGTGCAGTCGAAGGCCGGCTCGCGATCGAGGTAGCGCTCGATCTGCGCGTCTTCGAGCGCACGGAAGCCGACTTCCGTGGTGACGAGGGATTGCCGGGCGCGCCCGCTGGGAGCATGGAGGAGGCACACCGCGGTGTGGAAGAGCACGGTACGCCCGCGCATCGCGTGCAATTGCTCGCGCGCCCGGTGGCGGCTGCCGGGCTTGCCGATGTGGCCGCCGTCGAGCTCGGCGACCTGGTCGGAGCCGATGACCCAGGCCGATGGGAATTGCGCGCCGCCGGCCTCGGCCTTGGAGCGCGCGAGGCGGATCGCGGTCTCACGCGGGGCTTCGGCGGGACGGGCACTCTCTTCGACGTCGGGCGCCCATGGCGTGAACCGCAGCCCGAGCCGGCCGAGCAGCTCTTGCCGGTACTGCGACCCGGAGGCGAGGATGAGAAAAATATCCTGCAAAATCAGCTTCTTATTGACGACATTTCAGCGACAGCCTATCATGTCGAGCCATGCCTGACGAGTGGATCATCGACCCCGCAACCTTGGGGACCAAGCCGAAGGTATTCACCGGTACCTTATCGCCCGGTGACCTGCCGCGGCTTCGCGAACTGCTGGCCGCCCCTGAAGGGGAGCTGCGATACCGGGTTTCCGCCCGCCTGGACAGCAAGCGACGCAAGGTTGTGTTGTGTACAATCAATGGCTTCGCGCAGCTTACGTGCCAGGCGACGATGCTCGAGTTCCGGCACGAAATCGCCGTTGATGACCGGCTGGTGCTCGTGGACGAGGAGTCCGCGCTGCCGCCGATCGAGACGGAGTCCGAGGAAGAGGATTTCGTGGTGGCGGAATGGCTCCTGGACGTTCGCAACCTGGTGGAAGACGCGGTGATCCTGGCCTTGCCGATGATCCCCCGCATGCCGGGAGCGGTGGCTTCGACCCCCGGCCCGGAGGGCGCGGACCCCCGAAAGGAATCGCCCTTCGCCGCCTTGAAGCGGCCGAAGTGAGAAACGCACGATCAACAGGAGAACATCATGGCCGTCCAACAAAACAAGAAGTCGCCGTCGAAGCGCGGCATGCACCGCTCGCACGATCACCTGGGCAAGCCGCCCACCGCCGTCGAGCCGACCACGGGCGAGACGCACCTGCGCCACCACATCTCGCCGTCGGGAACCTACCGCGGCAAGAAGGTCATCCAGTCCAAGGACTGACGCGGCCGCGCCGCGGCCTGGCTTCATTGCACCCGATGCGATGAAAACCGTCATCGCCGTCGACGCGATGGGGGGTGACCACGGTCCCTCGGTCACCGTCCCCGCCTGCCTCGATTTCCTGGCCTCGAACCCCGAGGTCGAACTCCTGTTGGTCGGCCTTGCCGAGCCGCTGCAGCGGGAACTCGCGCGCCACAAGGCCGAGGGCAGTTCGCGCCTGACCGTCGTACCCGCCTCGCAGGTCGTCGACATGGACGAGGACGTGCGCACCGCCATCCGCACCAAGAAGGATTCGTCGATGCGCGTGGCCATCGACCTGGTGAGGGATGGGCGTGCGCAGGCCTGCGTGAGCGCGGGCAACACCGGCGCCCTGATGGGCACCTCCAAGTTCGTCCTCAAGATGCTGCCCGGGATCGACCGGCCGGCGATTTGCGCCGTGCTGCCGACGCGCACCGGGCAGGTCTATGCGCTCGACCTCGGCGCCAATGCCGATTGCACCGCCGAGCAGCTGCTGCAGTTCGCGATCATGGGCGCCACGCTCGTGTCCGCGGTCGAGGGCAAGGCGCGGCCTACCGTGGGCCTGCTCAACATCGGCTCGGAAGAGATCAAGGGCAACGAGGTCGTGAAGCAGGCAGGCGAGCTGCTGAAGAAGAGCCCGCTGAATTTCCATGGCAACGTCGAAGGCGACGACATCTACAAGGGCACGACGGACGTGGTCGTCTGCGACGGGTTCGTGGGCAACGTAGCGCTCAAGACCTCCGAGGGCCTTGCGAAGATGCTGGGCGACTTCCTCAAGGAAGAATACACACGCAGCATCTTCACGCGCCTGGCCGCCGCCGTCTCGTACGTGGTGATCAAGCGCTTCCGCCGCCGTGTGGACCACCGGCGCTACAACGGCGCTGCGCTCCTGGGCTTGCGCGGCATCGTGGTGAAGAGCCACGGCTCCGCCGATCGCCTCGCGTTCCGCGCCGCCTTGGCGCGGGCGGCGTCGGAAGCCGCGCACGGCGTGAACGAGCGCATCGGCCAGGAGATCACGCGCCTGAACGAGCTGGGACTGCTGGCGGCGCGCCTCGCTCCGTCCGCGCGCCCGAGCGCGGTCGAGGCCGCGGAATGATCCATTCCCGCATCACAGGGACCGGCTCGTACCTGCCGGCGAGAGTCGTCACCAACGATGAGCTGGCGACACTGGTCGAAACCAGCGACGCCTGGATCGTCGAGCGCACCGGCATCCATGAGCGCCGCATCGCCGCCGACGACGAGAGCACCAGCGACC
>JBKJYC010000259.1:0-2569 GCA_046715885.1 Usitatibacter sp. | reverse complement strand
CACCAGAACTTGAACGCGCGAATCGCCCCGCGGGCCTGCTCCGAGTCCATCAGGGCCGGGCGGTCGGGATACTTCTCGTCCAGGTACAAGGCGACATTCCAGGAATCGACGACGGTGCGATCGCCGTCGACCAGCACCGGCACCAGCTCCTGACCCGAGAAAGCGATCGCCTCCTTCTCCGTGAAGCGCCAGGCGATCGTGTCGAACGCGAGCCCCTTTCGGAGAAGCGACATCTTCACGCGCCAGCAATAAGGGCTGAAGCGCCGCTCGTCCTCTTCTCCGGCCAGGTCGTACAGGGTGATGGGCATTTCTTCTCCTCTAGTTGCGCGACACGACCCGCATCGTCACTTCCTGGTCCAGCGTGAAGCCCATCTTTCCATACATCTCCCGCGCCAGAGTGTTGGCCGAAGCGACGTGCAGGAACGGCATCTCGCCGCGAGCCAGTTGCGCGCGGATGATGAGCGCGGTCAGCCGTTTCGCCAGCCCACGCCCGCGATATTCGGGCAGCGTGCACACGCCGCTGATCTCGTGGAAGCGCCCGGCCTGCAGCCGCTCGCCGGCCATCGCGACGAGACGCTCGCCGTCGAACACGCCATGCCATTCGCCGAGCTCGATGTTGCGCTTGCCGAAGGGTCCGGGTCTCGTGGCCTCGTTGAGCGCGACCATCAGCGGAACGTGTTCGGCGCGAAGGCGCACGGCGCCCAGCGAATCGTCGGGCTCGGGAACGGGACCATTCCACAACATGGCGCACATGGCGGAATCCAGCTCGAGCTTCCAGCCTGCCGGGGTCGGCCCCCGCCACTCGGCGCAGTAGAACAACTCGCCCGGCGCGCAGCAAGGCGCGATCGCTTCGAAATCGGGACGCCCCGGATCCTCATACCCGATCATCGGTGAATACCCCTGGGCATAGCGGCGGATGCGCTCCGTGCCGGTGGCGAGGTGGGCATGCGATCCGCTGAAGGATCTCCATATGATGTTCGCGAGGGTCGCCATGGCGACCGCCATGATAATCGGTGTGCTTGGAGCCGGGCAGGGTGCCCTTGAGAGGCGCTTGGTACTTGTCTGATCCAGAGGATCAGACAACAAGTTTGGGCGCATCGCGCCTTGAGTGATCCCCTGGATCAGACAAGTACCAGGCAGGTCTTGGACCTCCGGCAGCGCGCCCAAGAGCGTTGCCCCGAAACGCGCAGCCAATATATTTCAGGTTTAGCCGTTGCCCCGCACGTTACGAAGTTCCATGAAGGGCTTGAACCCGCCCCAGAACATCCGCATGCCGTCGAACGGCAACTTCTTCGGGTCCATGAAGGAAGCAAGCCGCGGATCGTTCATCACTTTCTTGTTGACGCTGTCGCGCTGCTTGCGGGACTTGTAGATGATCCACGAGAACACCACGACCTCACCCGCCGGCCTTGCGGGCCATCGCGCGGTACGCGCCGAGCTTCTTCTTCGGCACGGGGACTACGAATCCATCGACATAGCGGGCCATCGTCTCCTCAGTTGTTGGTACATTCTCTACTCGGCGGTGACTTTGGCCTCGCGGATCACCTTGCCCCACTTCGCGATCTCGGCAGTGATGAACGCATCGAACTCCTCGGACGTGCCGCCGACCGGCACGATCCCCAGCTCGTCGAAGCGCGCCTTGATGTCGTCGCCACGCACGATGGCGGCGATCTCGGTGGACATGCGCTTCACGATCTCCGGCGGCGTGCCCGCGGGCGCCAGCAGTCCCGCCCACGTGCTGCCGGTGAAGCCGGAGAAGCCCTGCTCGATGAAGGTCGGCACCTCGGGCGCCGCGGCGAGGCGTTGCTCCGCGGACAGGCCGATCATGCGGATCTTGCCGGCCTTGCCGTTCGGGATGATTCCCGAGGCGGCGTCGAACAACAGCTGGATGCGACCGCCCAGCAGGTCCGCCATCGCCGGGGCCGCTCCCTTGTACGGAATGTGGACCATGTCCACCCCCGTCATCGACTTGAAGAGCTCCGTCGTGAGGTGGGCGGCGGCGCCGTTGCCCGAAGAGCCGAAGCTGATCTTCCCCGGATTCGCCTTCGCATACGCCACCAGCTCGCGCGCATTGCGCACCGGCAGCTCGTTGCTCACCGCGGCGATCAGCGGCGCGACCCCGATCAGAGACACGGCGGTGAGGTCCCTGCGCGTGTCGTAGGGAAGCTTCGCCTGCAGCGTGGGATTGGCGGCGTACGCGGCGATCACCACGCCGAACGTGTACCCGTCCGCCGGAGACTTTGCCAGCGCGTCGACACCCACGATGCTGTTGGCGCCCGGCTTGTTGTCGATGGTGATGGTCTGCTTCAGCCGCTCCTGCAGGCGTTGCGTCACCAGGCGCGCGACCACGTCGGTGAACCCGCCGGGCGTGTAGGGGACGATGACCCGGATCGGCTTCGAGGGCCACGGCGATTGCCCTAGCGAGGTGGGCGCGGCGATGAGCGCGGCGGCAAAACCGAGCGCGGCGGCGATGCGGTGAAGGCGGCTTCCCATGGCGGTCTCCTGCCGCTCCGAACGGGCGGCGCGCGGCAAGCATAGCCGCACTCCCGCCGCCGGGAAACTGCCTATT
>JBKJYC010000258.1:0-5207 GCA_046715885.1 Usitatibacter sp. | reverse complement strand
GCGCACAGCGTGGCCATCCGCGCCCATGCTTCGCAGAGTCCCGCGTCGATGGCCACCGCGTCACGCAGCGCCGCCTCCGCTTCCGCCGCGCGCCCGCGCTGCTCGAGTGCGTCGGCGAGCGCCATGGTCGCGACGGCATTGCGCGCCCCAGCGGCGGCGCGGCGCAGGAGCAGCTCCGCGTCGGCCGGATTGCCTCGCGCGAGCGCGATCACGCCCAGCTGGAAGAGGGCGCGCTGGTGGCCGGGCTCGCGCTCGAGCACGGAGCGCAGCAGCACCTCGGCTTCGTCCAGCCGTCCGGCGCGATGGTTCTCGGTCGCGTCGCGCAGGCTAGTGGCGATGTCCATCGGTTGTCTCGGGGGACGCCTCGCGACCCGGTGTCCATTGGTGCTCGAGGCCGACGAAGCCGTAGTCGCGCGTCTCGCCCGCGACCACGAAATTCGACTCGAGCGTGTCGAAGAGCCGCAGCCCTTCCGGGTCGAGGACGTGGACGCGAAGCGTGTATTTGCCCGGCAGGAGCGCCACGGCGGGAAAGCGCACGCCGAAGGCGAAGCGGGTCGCCTCGATCCGGGTGGGCTTGAAACCGCCCTCGTTGGAGTGCGAGCCGTAGATCGGCGTGCCATCGGCACGCAGGATGCCGAAGAGCAGCACGGGCGGACGATCATCGGGCTCGTACGCTACGCCCTGCAGGACGAGCGTCTCCCCGCGCCGGAAAGTCGCCGCGGCCTGGCCGTCCTCGCGTTCGATGCGCGTGGACAGTAACCGGGCGCAGGAGCCCGCGGCCGCGCGGATGGTGGGATGCTCCCGGCGCGTCTTCTCCTCGTGGTACGTCAGGTATTCGCGCGTCACGTCGAACGCGGTACCGTACATCTTCGCCTGGCCATGGTGGATCCAGAGCGCCCGGCTGCAAAGGGTCTGCACGTGATACATGCTGTGCGAGCACAGCAGGAGCGTGCCGCCATCGCCGAGGAAGCGCTCCATCCACTGGATGCACTTCTTCTGGAAGGACTCATCGCCGACCGCGAGCACCTCGTCGGTGATCAGCACCTCGGGCCGCAGCGCGGTGGCGACCGCGAACCCGAGGCGAACCACCATCCCCGAGGAGTAGTGCTTGATCGGCTCCTCGATATGGCTGCCGATGTCGGCGAACTCGACGATGGACGCCACCTTGTCGTGCGTCTCGCGCCTCGACAGCCCCATCAGCGCGGCCGAGAGATAGATGTTCTCGCGGCCGGAGTAGTCGGGGTGGAAGCCGCTGCCCAGCTCGAGCAGCGCGCCCACGCGCGCGCCGACTCGCACGACCCCCGCGGTCGGACGCACGACTCCGGCGATGATCTTGAGCAAGGTCGATTTGCCGGCGCCGTTCTCGCCGACCACACCCAGGGACTCGCCGCGGCGCACCACGAGGTCGATGGCGTCGAGCGCGCGGAAATGCGGGATGTCCTTGCGGCGGAAGAGAAGTGCCGCCAGCGTCCGCAGGCGGTCGCCGCCCGTGAGGTTGCGTGGGTAGTCTTTGGTGACGCCCTGGAGTTGGACCAGGGATTCCGGGGCGCTCACGCGTGGCTCCCCAGCCCGCGCAGCGCTCCGAAGAAGCGCACCGCTTCCTCTCCCGAGGCGAACCGGGCGCCGTACGCGTGGCTGTCGCCGGCCGGTGCTTCCAGCGCGGGAAATTTCCCCTTGAACCGTTGCGCGTAGCGCTTCCACGCATCCCCGAAATGACCGGAGCTCGAATGGACGGCGATGACGTCGGTGGTGACCGCCAAACGCAAGCCGTCGCGAAAGGCGCGGTAAGTGAAATCGAGATCGTAGAAGTGGAAGCCGTCGAATGTCGTCGCGTCGAAGCCCACGCGGCGCACGATCTCGCGGCGCGTCGCGAACATCAGGCCATCGAGCGCCTGCATGCCGTGGAGGAGGCCCGCGTCGAGGCTGTAGAACCAGGCATCGCAGGCGGGCCGCGGCGCTTTGGCGGGATGGATCACCCGGCCATGCAGGTGCGGATGCCCCGCCCACAACACGGCGGGGCCGCTCACGAGCCGGCTGCCGACCACGCCCACGATGTCGCTCTCCCGCAACGCGGCCGCGATGAAATCGAACGGCCGCGCCGAGGCCAGCTCGACGTCGTCGTGGGCGAAGACCACGATCTCGTGGCTGCAGCGCTCGAGCCCGCGCGAGTAGGCCTCCGCCAGCGAGCGTGCATCGCGGATCACGACGAACTCGTGGTCCCGGCCCGCCAGCGCGTGGGTGAAGCTCGCGCGCATTCGGGAGAGCCGCGCATCGTCGATGCTGCACACGACGATCGAGACGCCGTCGCGCCAGCTGGCGTCGAGCCCTTCGGATTCGGGCGCGGGAAAGGGATCGTCGCCCGCGCGCACCGCTTCGGTGAGCGCCGCGGCAATGCTCTGGACCGCATCGAAATCGCTTGCGTCGAGGCGCGCTGCCTGGCGAAAGGCTAGCGCCGCGCCACGCCAATCGCGCGCCCGCCGCAGCGCCAGTCCCAGGTTGTAGTGGGCGGCGCCGAAGTCCCGGTGATGGTCTATCGCACGGCGATAGGCGGCGATCGCCGCATCGATCTGGCCGCTCTCCTCGAGCGCGTTGCCCTCCTGCAACGCCGCCTGGGCCTCGCGCACCATCAAAGGAAGTCCTCGAAGTGCGGCGACAGGCGGTTGAAGAACCACAGGCCGCCGGCGAAGACGGCGAGGCTCGCCAGCGCCATCAGGGCGTCGCCCGCCACCGGGCCGCTGCCCTGGAGCAGCACCTCGCGCAGCCGCTCCGAGAAGTAGGCGAGCGGGTTCGCTTCGAGGTAGGGCCTGAGGGGCGCCGGGACGAGGGCCGAGGGGTAGAGGATCGGGGTGGCATAGAAGACCAGGGAGAGCACAACGCCCAGCGCGTGCTCGACGTCGCGCAGGAGTGTTTGCAGCGCGGCCAGCACGGCCCCGATGCCGGTGGCCAGCAGCATGTAGGGGACGATGAGCAGGAGCGCTGCGGGCAGCCCCGAGAAGCGGATCGGCTCGCCCAGCAGGCGAAGTGCCACGAGCACGGCGATGAAACCCACGAGATGCACGGCGCAGTGCGCGAGGACCGCCGCGTACACCAGGAGCCGGTGCGGAAAGGCCACCTTGCGGATCAGGCCCGCGTTGGCCCCGATGGAACCCATCGCCCGCTGGAGGCCGTCGGAGAACATGATCCAGGGCCACAAGGCAACGGCGACGAATGCCGTGTAGCCGACCCCCGGGTAGCCCGGCGGCACGGCCACGCGGAACACCTGGCTGAAGATGAAGGCGTAGATCGCCAGCTGCGCCAGGGGGTGCAACAGCGTCCAGGCCAGCCCGGTGACGCTTCCGGCGTATCGATTGAGGATCTCGCGGCGGGTGAAGGAAAGCAGCAGCCAGTGCCAGCGGACTGCTCGCGGCGCGGCTTCAGCGGTCACGGCCATGGCGGGCCGCCGGCAGTGCGCCGGCGATCACGATGCAGCGAGCGCTTTGGCGCGCTGCTGCACCCTGTTCATGCGCTCGCGCTCGGCGAACCACTCGGCTGCGTACTCGCAGTCGCGGTACTCGTCGAAATACGGGCCGCCGATGGTGAAATGGACCAGGCTCGCATCCTTGCGCGGCGCGTCGTAGCCGACGAGGTGGTTCCACTTCGCGGGCAGCTCGCCGATCAGGCCCTCGTTCTCCAGCCACTTGAACTGGTGCAGCTCGAGACCGGTCGCGGTGTTCACGTAGTCCGGCGTCAGCTTCGTGCACATCGCGCAGTTGAGCAGCATCACCGAGGACCAGTTCTTCTTCTGGTACTTGGTCTGCGCCTTGCCGAGGAACTTGGTCTCCTCCTTGGGCACGTGGTTGTGCTTCACCACTTGCACCGCGTAGCGCTCGTCGCGCAGCTCCCACAGCTTGGCCACGTCGTCCAGCATCAGCATGTCGTTGTCGCTGAAGATCGCCCAGCCGCGGAACTCGCAGAGGAAAGGCACGAGGAAGCGCGAGAAGGAGAAGTCGGTCGAAGCGAGCGCGTTCTGCTCTCTCCAGTAGAGGCCGGCCCGCTCGAGCTGATCGAGCATCACCGGCGTGATGGATACCGGCGCGCCCGCGCGCTTGTGGATGGAGTACGAGAGCACGCTGAAGGCGCCGGCCTCGCGCTCGTCATAGCCGATGAAGTATCGGATCATCCGCCCGCCGCTTCTATTTCGCCTTCTCGGCGGCGGCCGGGCCACGGGCCGTGGCCTTCATGTCGACGTCGACCCTGAGCGCCTCGAGGTTCGCCTTGTGGACGACGACGGTCGTTGAATCGCGGACTTCCCTCAGCACCGCGTCGCGACGGTCCTTGGAAAGGCGCTCGCGCTCCGAAGCCATGATCGCGTTCTTCACCGCCTCGAAGGGCAGCGCCTCCGCGGGCTTGTGCCCGATGAACTTCACCAGGTGGTAGCCATGGCGCGTTTCGACCGGTTGGCTGATCTCGCCCTTCTTCATCTTCATCGCCGCCTCGACCAGCGGCCGTTCGAGGGACTTCGGCGAAAACCAACCGAGGTCGCCGTTGTTGCGACGCTTGTCCGGGTCGTCGGACTCGCGCTTCGCTGCCGCGATGAAGTCTTCCTTGCTCGATTCGAGGCCGGCGCGCAGCTCCGTGGCACGCTGCAAAGCCGTCTCGCGCGTGCGTCCCTGGAGTCCGACAAGGATGTGCTGGATATAGATGTGCTCTTCAGTGCGGTACTTCGCCGAGTCGGTCTTGTAAAGCTCCTGCGCACGCTGCTCGAGGGCGGGTAGCTTCGCGGTCTTGTCCACGTGCTGTAGATACGCGTCGGTCAGGGCCGCATCGACCACCTGTTCCATCCGCTTCTGGACCAGGGGGTCCTTGTCGAGGCCGAGGGCGCGCGCCTTGGCGGCTACCTGGCGGGCGACGTACGTGACATCGACCAGGCTGGCGATGCGCTCGTGCGAGGTCCGGATCTCGATACGCTTGTCTTCCGGAATGCGCAGGAGCGCGGCTTCGAAATCCTGCACCGTGACCTTGATCCCCTTGTCTTCGATCAGGGGGGTGTCGTGCGCCAATGGCGCGGCGAAGGCGATGCCGGCCACTGCGGCGGCGGTTGTGATGAAAAGGCGACTCGTGTTCATGGGCGTCCCAGAAGCAAAAGGCCCGCACGGAGGACCCTGCGGGCCGGGAGTTGACGGCTAGTTTATCCATTACACAGGATGCTCCAGCCGCCGCCGGACAGG
>JBKJYC010000257.1:0-2966 GCA_046715885.1 Usitatibacter sp. | reverse complement strand
TGTAGAAAGGTTATGGAATCCACTCCCGAAAAAAACGCTACCTGGCCAGGTCAACCCGTCGACGCAACACCTCTGATTGAATTGGATGAGGAGGTGTTGGATGACGACTTGGCGGAGGTTCACCCCGGCGGAGAAGGCGCAGCTTTGGAAGGGCTGGCAGGCTGGGCTCACGTTGCGCGAGATCGGATCTGGTTTGGGCAGGCGCGCCTCGACGGTGTTCAAGGTATTGCGTGAGGCAGGTGGGCTTAGGCCACGTGCGCGTTGCCGAGCGGGACCTGCGCTCAGGGCTGAGGAGCGCGAGGAGATATCGCGCGGTGTTGCTGCCGGCAGGTCGTGCCGGCAAATTGCTCGCCAACTCGGAAGGGCGGCCTCGACGGTCAGCCGAGAAATTGGGCGAAACGGCGGCCGGCACGAATATCGAGCCGCACGAGCAGACGCCCAAGCCTGGGACCGGGCTCGGCGGCCGCAAGCGTGCCGACTGCGCCGTGAGGCCCGGCTGCAGCGCTGGGTTGCTCGCAAGCTGCAGCGCGATTGGTCGCCCCGGCAGATATCGGTTGGCCTCGAGCGAGCATTCCCCGATGATTCGGCCATGCGCGTGTCGCACGAGACGATCTACCGCACTCTCTTCGTTCAAGCTCGCGGAGCGCTCAAAGAGGAGCTCATCGGCCATTTGCGCCGTGCGCGCTTCATGCGCCACCCCCGCAGCGCGCGCGCTCCGAACACTCTTAGCATCGTGGATGGAATCTCCATCCATCAACGCCCCGCCCAGGCTGAGGATCGAGCCGTTCCCGGCCATTGGGAAGGCGATCTGCTGATGGGTGGGCCCAGCTCGCAGATAGCGACCTTGGTGGAGCGCAGGTCCCGTTTTGTGATGTTAATCAAGGTCCCGAGCAAGGACACGGCCACCGTCACGAAGGCGATCGCAAGGCGCATTCACCGCTTGCCTACCCTGTTGCGACGTTCACTGACTTGGGACCGCGGCAGTGAAATGGCCGCCCACAAGGAGTTCAGCATCGCGACCGACCTGCAGGTCTACTTCTGCGATCCCCATAGCCCCTGGCAGCGTGGCAGCAACGAAAACACCAACGGGCTGCTGCGACAGTACTTTCCCAAGGGTAAGGACGTCTCGGGCTACAGCCAAGCTCACCTCAACAAAGTCGCTGACCTCCTAAATGAGCGACCGCGCGAAACCTTAAACTGGCTTAGCCCTCACGAAGCACTGAACGCAACCGTTGCGTCGACGGGTTGACCTGGCCCCCACCCCCTGATTCCCCGATCCCCGACTCTCCCCGCCCGACCCTCAGAACGAAAGCCTGCCCTGGACGCTGAACACCGTCGCGGTGTAGTCCCCGAGCTCGAAGGTGGAGGCGCGCTTCTCGTGCGACGCGGTTGCGGACAAGGAGAGGTTCTTCACCGGAATCCACTGCAGGCTGATCGACAGGATGCGCAACCGGTCGCGCCGCGACCGGTCGGGGAGCGGGGTCTCGAGGACGAAGCCCGGATCCCCGAGATAGTCGCGCAGCGAGTGGTCGTAGAGTCCGACCAGGGTCGTCTTCTCGGTGATGCGCCATTCCGGCCGCACCGCGAAGCCCCTCACGCGCACGAAGTTGGTTGCGACCTCCTCCACGACACTGATCTCGCGCAGCGCGATGAACTGGATGCCGGTCTTGACCGTGGGCTTCCAGTCGTACACGAAGCGAAACGCGGTGTCCTTCACGTCGCGCTCCGGACGGTTCTCGTACTCGCGCTCGATGGGCCCGGCGCGCAACGAGACGCGCGAGTGGCCGAAGAGATCGCGCTCGCCGCTCAGGTAGGGGTGGCGCTGCCGGTAGGTGTTGTCGAAGAGGCTGCCGGCGACGAACTGGCGCTGCGGATAGCTGCCTTCCTCGAGCCGGTAGCCGCCGCCGACCCAGCCCGTGTTCCAGACCGGGTAGTGGGCGGAAACGTCGTAGGTGCGCACGTCCACGTCGTTCTGCCGCAGGAGCGAATCGCCATTGCGCTGCTGGCGCTCGGATGCGAAGCCGCGCAGGCGCCATTTGCCGGTGGGCTGCCAGTTCGCCTCCGCATAGCCTTCGCGGGTGCGCAGCGGGTTCTTCACCCGCAGCTCGACCGGCAGGTCGGAGAATTCGCCCAGCTTCTTCACGTCGTTGTAGCCGACGCGGCTGAACCACCGCCCCTCGACCCGCCACTCCCATTCCGCCTTGGCGTCGTGCCCGCGGAAGTCGAGCTCCTTGAAGCGCCGATAGCGCTCGTCGTTGACCTGCAGGTCCGCCAGGAAGCGCTGCTGGCCATACGGAAAATTGATGCGTGTGCCGAGGGCGGTGACCAGGTACCAGTCGCCGCCGCGGCGGCCCTCGCTCAACAGGTCCTGCTCGGGGAACGGGCTGTCCGAGAGCCGCAGGATGTTGTCGTCGTGGGTGAGCGTGGCCGAGACGTAGGGCTGGATCTTGTCGTCCAGCAACGCGCACGCGTTTCCCACTCCCAGCGCCGCGAGGGCCGCCGGGAGGGCAAACCTTACAAGCCCCTTCGTGCAGTTGCTAGAAGTTGAGGATCCGCAGCTCGAGGGCCTTGCCCACTGCTTGCGTGCGATTGACGACGTCCAACTTGCGCAGGATTTTTCGAACATGGTTTTTGACGGTGAGTGGACTGATCGTGAGGATAGCGCCAATCTCGAAATTGCTCTTGCCGAGGTAGATCCAGCGCAGGATCTCGCGCTCGCGCCCCGTGAGCACGCTGCTGGGCGCGGGGTCGATCGCCTTTTCCGAGCCGCGGCCGATCACGTGGCTGCGCACCCAGGCGGTTTGCAGGAAAGGTACGACGAAGCGCGCCAGGTAGGCCAGCATTTTCTCGGCGGCGACCGGGCGACAGGCGAACACGAACAGGCTAGACGTGTAGCCGTTGACGTCGTGGGTCCCGTGCACCACCAGATTGGAGGCGCCCATCTTCTCCATCTCGCGTCCGAAAGC
>JBKJYC010000256.1:0-3455 GCA_046715885.1 Usitatibacter sp. | reverse complement strand
GGGGGGGGGGGGGGCGCGCGCTCCGGCGCGCGCCCTCGCGGCGGAGCCTCCCGCCACCTTCGTCACGAAGTCGCTCACGCCCGAGACCGCTTTGAGGGCGGCGCAGGCGGCGCTCGCGAAGTGCCGGGACGAGGGCTTCCAGACGAGCGTCGCCGTGGTGGATCGCAACGGCGTCACGCAGGTCGTCCTTCGCGACCGCTTCGCCGCGCCCCACACGGTGGACACGGCGCAGCGCAAGTCGTGGACGGCGGCGAATTTTAAGACGAACACGGCGATCCTCGACCGCGAGATGCAACCCGGCAAGCCCGCCGGCGGCCTGCGGCACCTGCCGAACGTGGTGGCCGTGGCGGGGGGATGGTGATCGAGGCGCAAGGCGCGCTCCTCGGGGCGATCGCCGTCTCCGGAGCCCCAAGCCCGGCCAACGACGACGTCTGCGCGATCGCGGGCATCCGCGCCATCGCCGACAGCCTGGAGTTCTGATGGACCGCCGCGAGTTCCTCGAGGCCCTGGCCCTCGCCGCCGCCGCGGGGCTGCCGCTCAGCGCGCGCGCGCAATCGTTCGAGAAGTTCTACGAGTTCCCGCGCTTCGGCAATGTCAGCCTGCTGCATATGACGGATTGCCATGCCCAGCTGCTGCCGCTCTACTTCCGCGAGCCCAACGTGAACCTCGGCATCGGGCCCGCGACGGGCCAGCCGCCGCATCTGGTCGGCGAGCATTTCCTCAAGCACTACGGCTTCAAGCCGGGCACGCGCGAAGCGCATGCGTTCACCTTCCTGGACTTCCCGACCGCCGCGGCGACGTACGGGAAGATGGGCGGCTTCGCTCACCTCGCCACGCTCGTGCGGCGGCTGAAGCAGGAGCGCCCCGGCGCGCTGTTGCTCGATGGCGGCGACACCTGGCAGGGCTCGGCCACGGCGTTGTGGACCAAGGGCCAGGACATGATCGACGCCTCCAAGCTCCTCGGCGTGGACATCATGACGGGGCACTGGGAATTCACCTACGGCGCCGCGCGCGTCAAGGAGGTGGTCGAGAAGGACTTCAAGGGAAGGATCGAATTCCTCGCGCAGAACGTCTCGACCGCGGACTTCAACGACCCGGTTTTCAAGCCGTACGTGCTGCGCGAGATCGACGGCGTGCCGCTCGCCATCATCGGCCAGGCGTTTCCGTACACGCCGATCGCCAATCCACGCTACTTCGTGCCGGAGTGGACCTTCGGCATCAAGGAGGCCGAGCTGCAGAAGCAGGTGGAAGAAGTGCGCGGGAAGGGCGCGAAGATTGTGATCCTGCTGTCGCACAACGGCATGGACGTGGACCTGAAGCTCGCCAGCCGTGTCACGGGCATCGATGCCATCCTCGGCGGCCACACGCACGACGGCGTGGCGCAACCGGCGGAGGTGAGGAACGCGGGGGGCGTAACCCTCGTCACCAACGCCGGAACCAACGGCAAGTTCCTCGCCGTGCTCGACCTCGACGTGCGCCAGGGCAAGCTCCAGGGCTACAAGTACCGCCTGCTGCCGATCTTCTCCAACCTGATCCCGCCCGACGAGGCGATGCTCACGCACATCGGCAAGGTGCGCGCGCCCTTCGCCGGCGCGCTCGCCGAGAAGGTCGCCATTACCGAGGGCCTCCTGTACCGCCGCGGCAACTTCAACGGCACGGTGGACCAGGTGATCCTCGATGCGCTGATGGCGGTGAAGGGCACCGAGATCGCGTTCTCGCCCGGCTTTCGCTGGGGGACGTCGATCCTGCCGGGGCAGGCCATCACCATGGAGCACGTGATGGACTGGACCGCCATCACCTATCCCTACGTGACGGTGAGCCAGCTCACCGGCGAGATGATCAAGACGATCCTCGAGGACGTATGCGACAACCTCTTCAACCGCGACCCGTACTACCAGCAAGGCGGCGACATGGTGCGCGTTGGCGGCATGACGTACGCCTGCGAGCCGGGTGCGACGATGGGCAAGCGCATCTCCGACATGCGCCTTGGCGGCAAGCCCATCGACGCCGGGAAGCTCTACAAGGTCGCGGGCTGGGCACCGGTGGCCGAGGGTGCCAATGGCGATCCCATCTGGGACGTGGTCGCGAAGTACCTGCGCGACAGGAAAACAATCGGCCCCGTGAAGCTGAACGTGCCGAAGCTGGTCGGCGTGCAGGGCAATCCGGGGATCGCCTGAGAGGCGGCGAACCGCATCAATGCGTAGGAGGCCGCGCCAACTCCCGCAGCGCCTAGGACGACGGCAACGGATTCGTCAGGCAGGCTTCCTGGTTTCTTCCGCCGCCGCCCGTTCCGACCTCTCCGCGCGCAGTGTCTGCAGGTAACTTTGGATGCTCCACGGCGCATCGCCCGCGGCTCGCAGGGCGGCGTGCAGTTCGTCCTCCGAGCAATGGAAGTATTCAGTCCAGAACCTCGGGCGAACCGCCCAGATGGGCGTAGTCAATTGGTGATAGGTCGTTCCGTCCATGGCTCCATGTTCATGTGTGCATCGACGTCCAATCAGACTAAGCGAGCACGAACCGCGGACGGTGAGTAAATCCCTCATAGGAAAGATCCGACAAGCGCGGTGCGGGATTCAGCTACCGTGCAGTGGATCAGTTTCGCCGCGCCAGGAAGTGGGCGAGGGCGGCGATGTCCGCATCGGGCATGCCGCGCAGGATCTCCGCCATCGTCGTATCGGCCCCGGTGCGCTTGTTGTCGCGATACGCCTTCATCGTCTCCACGAGGTAGTCCTCGCGCTGGGCTGCCAGGCGCGGCATCTGCGCCCGCCCGCGAAAATTCGGGAGGTGGCACTGGCCGCAGTGCAACTGCGAGGCGAGCACGGTGCCGCGCTTCACCAGCTTCGCGTCGGGCTTGCCGGTGGCCATGACCTTTACCGGACTTTTCGCGAAGTGCTTGGCAAGCGCGATCACCTCGGGGTCCTTCAAGCCTTTGGCGATGGGCTCCATCACGAGAGAGGGCCGCAGACCCTCGCGGTAGAAGATCAGCTGGTTGGTGATGAACGTCTCGGGTTGGCCGGCGAGGGAGGGCGTGCCCGGTATCCCGGAATTTCCCCCGGGCCCGTGGCACGCCTCGCAAGCGGCGGTGACCAGCAGCGCCGCTAGAATCACGCCTTCTTCTTGGCGTCTTTCGCGTCCGCCTTCTTGCCTGCATAGCTGATGCGGTAGATGGCGCCGTTCTGCTCATCGGCGACCAGCAGCGCGCCGTCGGGCATCTGCATCACGTCCACCGGGCGGCCCCAGAACGTATTGGCCTTCGCGTCCATGAAGCCGGTGAGGAAGGGCGTGAACTTGGCACCCTTGCCGTCGGCGCCGGCTTTCACCGTGAGGACGTCGTAGCCGTTCAGCTTGGTGCGGTTCCAGGAGCCGCGCCGGGCGACGAAGGCCTGCTCTTTGTACTCGGCGGGGAACATGCTGCCGGTGTAGAAGCGCATGCCCAGCGCGGCGGTGTGCTCGCC
>JBKJYC010000255.1:0-6405 GCA_046715885.1 Usitatibacter sp. | reverse complement strand
GAAGGCGGCTTCGCGCCGAACCTGCCCAACAACGAGGCCGCCATCCAATGGATCATGCGTGCCATCGAGGAGGCCGGCTACCTCGCGGGCAGCGACGTGCTGATCGGCCTCGACTGCGCGGCGAGCGAGTTCTACAAGGACGGCAAGTACCGCTTCGGGGCCGAACGCCTGGCTTACAGCCCTGCGCAGTTCGTGGACCTCCTCGCCACCTGGGCCGACAAGTACCCGATCATCTCGATCGAGGACGGGATGGCCGAGCAGGACTGGGACGGCTGGGAGCTGCTCACCCGGCGCCTCGGCAGGAACGTGCAGCTCGTGGGCGACGACATCTTCGTGACCAACCCCAAGATCCTGGCGGAGGGCATCAAGCGCGGCATCGCGAACTCCATCCTGATCAAGATCAACCAGATCGGCACGCTGACGGAGACCTTCGACGCGATCGAGATGGCCAAGCACGCGGGCTACACCTCGGTCATCTCGCACCGCTCCGGCGAGACCGAGGACTCGACCATCGCCGACATCGCGGTGGGCACCAACGCCCTGCAGATCAAGACCGGCTCGCTTTCGCGCTCGGATCGCACCGCCAAGTACAACCAGCTGCTGCGCATCGAGGAAGAGCTCGGCGAGGCCACTTCCTACGCCGGGCGCGAGGCCTTCTACCAGCTGAAATGAGAGTCCTCTCCGCCGCCCTGGCCGCGTTCATCGTGCTGTTGCAATACCCGCTTTGGCTGGGAAAGGGGAGCTGGCTCAAGGTCGCGGAGCTCGACCGCCAGGTCGCCGCGCAACGCGCCACCAACGCCGGGCTGAAGGCGCGCAACGATGCGCTCGATGCCGACGTGCGCGACCTGAAGCAGGGCACCGAGGCGATCGAGGAGCGCGCCCGGATGGAGCTGGGGATGATCAAGAAGGACGAGGTCTTCCACCAGGTGGTGCCCGGCGCACCGGTCGGCAGGTGACATGACGCCCGCGGCCCTCCGCAAGGAGCCCGAGCGCTGGAAGGACCTCGAGGATCTCTTCGGCCCGCGCGATATTTCTACCCTGACCCCGATTTCCCTTCAGTCGACCTTGGCCCCGGAGGCCTTCACGGCCTTGGCCCATTTGTCGGTCTCGGAGCGCACGAACTCGTCGAGCGCTTCCGGCGAGCCGCCGCCGGATTCGGCGCCCTGGCCAGCGAAGAACTCCTGCGTCTCCTTCGACCTGAGGATCGCGTCGAACTCCCTGTTGAGGCGCTCGATCACCGCCCGGGGCGTGCCCGCCGGCACGAAGATCGCATTCCAGGACGAGGAGTCGTAGCCCGGCACGCCCGCCTCGGAGATGGTGGGGATGTCCGGCAGCGAGGGCGCGCGCACCGCGGTCGTGACCGCGAGCGGACGCAGCTTTCCGGCGCGAATGTGCTGGATCGCCGCGGAGAGGTTGTCGAAGGTGAGGTTGACGCGCCCGCCCATCACGTCGATCAGCATCGGCCCGCTTCCCTTGTAGGGCACGTGCTGCATCTGCACGCCCGCCATCGACTTGAAGAGCTCGCCCGAAAGGTGGATCGACGTGCCGTTGCCGCTCGAGGCGAAGGTGAGCTCGTTGGGCTTGGCCTTGGCGAGGGCGATCAACTCCGCCACGGTCCTCGCCGGCAGGTCCGGATGCACGACGAGCACGTTGGGCGTCTTCGACAGCAGGATGACGGAGGCGAAGTCCTTCTGGTGGTCGAACGGCATCTTCGCATAGAGCGCCTTGTTGATCGCGTTCGTGCCGACCGTGCCGACGAAGAGCGTATAGCCGTCGGCAGGGGCTTTCGCCGCGACATCCCCGCCGATGTTGCCGCCGGCGCCGGGCTTGTTCTCGATCACCACCGTTTGTCCCAGGCGCTGGCCGAGCTTGTCGGCGACGGCGCGCGCGGAGAGGTCGGTGGAGCCCGCGGGCGGGAACGGGACGATCATGCGGATCGTCTTGCTCGGGTAGGGTTGTGCCTGGGACCAGGCGGCGGTGCAGGCGAAGACGGCGGCGGCAACCGCCGCGAGGCGAGCGATGGAGCGAATCATGGTTCCTCCGGTGGGTGTGCGGCCTTTCGGGGCAGTTTAAGCGCTTCCGCGCTTCGATAGCCAGATGCCCGCCAGCACGATCGCCCCGCCGACGAACTGCAGGACGCCGATGGCCTCGCCGAAGAGCCACCACGCGAAGATCGCGGCCATCACCGGCTGGATCAGCAGGCTCACCGACGACAGGGAAGCCGGCAAGTGGGCGAAGGCATAGGCGATGAGCCCCTGGCCCAGGATCTGCGAGACCAACGCCAGCCCGAGCAGGACCAGCCAGCCGTTCGCCGAGGACGGCCAGAACGGGTGCGGCGCCAGCAGCGCGATGGGAAGGAGCACCAACGCGGTGATCGTCGTGCTCCACGCCATCAGCCGTGCGGTCGAGGCGTGCGCGTCACGGGCGGCCTTGATGGAGAGCATGTAGCCGGCGTAGAACGCGCCGGTGAGCGCGCCGAGGGCATCTCCCAGCAGCCGCGTTCCGCCGAGCGCGAAGTTGGGACCGACCAGGACGAACATGCCGCCGATCGCGAGCACCATGCCCGCGAGGAACACGCGCGTGACCTTCTGCTTCCAGAAGAGCCATCCGGCGAGCGTGACGAAGATCGGCGCCAGGTTCGCGAGCAGCGTGGAATTCGCAACCGACGTGTAGAGGATCGAGAAGTGCCAGACGCCGAGGTCCGCCGCGAAGAAGAGTCCCGCGCCGAGGATCGCCGCGGGCGGCACGCGCGCGTTCCGCGTTTCCGAGCCGCGCACGTAATAGGCCCACGCCCACAGCAGCGGCGTGGCGAGCGCGCAGCGCCAGAAGGCGCTCGCCACCGGGCCGGTGTCGGAGACGCGCACCAGGATCGGCGCGAAAGCGATCGCGCATCCGCCCGCGAGCAGGCATGCGAAGGCGGCCGTGGAGAGGCCCTGCGCCACGGGAGAAACGGTCGTTACGCGCATGATCGGTGCGCTATTCTACGGGCATGGCGAACGAGTTCCTCTCCGCGGTGATCCTCCTCACGCTCGTGATCGATCCGTTCGGCAACGTCCCCATCGCCAACGCGATGCTCTCCGGCGTGGCACCCAGGCGCCGCCGCGTGGTGATCGCGCGCGAGTGCGCCATCGCGTTCGTCATCCTGATCGCGTTCATGTTCTTCGGCCGCAGGATCCTCGAAGCGATGAGCCTCTCCGAAACGTCGCTGTCGATCGCCGGGGGCGTGATCCTCTTCATGATCGCGATCCGCATGGTCTTCGGCCATCCCGAAGGTGCCTTCGGCGGCAGCCCGAAGGACGGCGAGCCCCTCGTCGTCCCGTTGGCGATTCCGCTCATCGCGGGCCCTTCGGCGCTCGCCACGGTGATGCTCATGGCTTCGCGCGAGCCGGGGAAGATCGGCATGTGGGCCGCGGCCATCACCGTCACCATGGTGATCGCCACCGTGATCCTCTCCCTCGGCGAGCGCCTGCAGCGCTGGCTGGGCGAGCGCGGCATGACGGCCCTGGAGCGCCTGACGGGGCTCATCCTCACGGCCATCGCCGTGGAGATGCTGCTGGGGGGAATTCGCGCGTTCGTCGGTGGTCTGAAGACCGTATGAGCAAAGCGTTCACCCGCGAATCCGAGAACGTCGAAGAGCAGGACGACGTCGAGGAGGCGAACCCGATCCCCGAGGGGGCCAAGAACTACCTCACGCCCGGCGGCTGGCAGCGCCTGCGCGACGAGGTGCGCTGGCTGGTGAACGAGGAGCGCCCGCAGGTGACGAACATCGTCTCGTGGGCGGCGAAGAACGGCGATCGCTCCGAGAACGGCGACTACCTCTACGGCAAGAAGCGCCTGCGCGAGATCGACCGGCGCATCCGCTACATCACCAAGCGCCTCGAGGTGGCCGAGGTGGTCGATCCGGGCCAGCGCGAGGAGACCGACCAGGTCTTCTTCGGCGCCACGGTGACGTACGCGACCTCGAATGGCGAGGAGCACACCATCCGCATCGTCGGCATCGACGAGACCGACCTCCACCGGGGGCGCATCAGCTGGGTCTCGCCCGTTGCGCGCGCGCTGATCAAGTCGCGCGAGGGGGACACGGTCACGCTGAGCACGCCGGGCGGCGCCGAGGAGATCGAGATCCTCGAGGTCCGCTACGAGGCCATTCCCGTGGAGCCGTTCGCGGTCACCAACAGCGCCTGGTCACCCAACGCGAAGTAGAACCGCCTAGACCAAGAGCTTGGCGACGTAGCCGGCGGTCTCGATCCACCCCTGCACCAGCTCCCACTCGCAGGTCGAGGTCACCTGCAGGCACGTCTTGGGCACGAAGCCCTCGAGGCACACCATCCGGTTGCCGGAGACCACTTGGTGGAGCACCGTGGCCCCGTTCGCGAAGACGATGCCACGCGACGGGATCTCGACCCGCTCCATGGGCATGTCCTTCAGGATCCCCGACTCGTTGATGCGCGCGCACAGCACGTTCAGGTCCGTGGGCAGGGGCGAGCCGAGCGAGCCTTCCGAGAAACGCAGGATGTCGGGCAACGTCGGCCCGACGTTCCACACGCGCGGTTTCGAGTCGATGTTGAGGAACAGCTTCAGGCGCGGCACGTGGAAGCGCGGCGGCAACGGCTGGCCGCCATCGAAGGAATCGAGGTGCGCGGGCTCTTCCTCGGTCTTCACGAAGCGGAAGGTGCAATTCTGCCACGCGATGTTCCGGTATGAAGGCAGGACGTCGGAAACCAGCAGCTTGAAGCCCAGTTCGATGCGCAGGAGCTCCGAGTACACCTTGAGCAGGATGCGGTCGTCGGGGATCGCCGCGCAAAGGGGGTTCTGGGTGCGCACGTACCGGCCGTCGCGCAGTACCAGGGGCGGGACGGTAATGTCGTTGGCGGTGCCGATTTTCTTCCACCGGGACGGAAACGACAGGCTCGAGATGAATTCCTCGTCGAAACCGATGCCGCAGTTCTCCAGGAGGATCACGCCGCCGTTCTCGTAGTGCAAGCTCGTGGCGGGATAGGCCTCGCTCATCTCGGCGGGGCTGGCATACCTCAGGATTCTTGCGGGGTGAAAATCGGGATGCATGCAGGGCGGCTATTTTGGCCGCGCGCGTTTCAGGCTCGCGTCCGGGCGCAGCAGGCGCCCCGCGCGGATCTCGCGCACGGCCACGGCGACCGCGCGCGCGACGTTACGCACTTCTTCCTGGACCGACTTGTCGTCATCGAGCGACGCGTGACTCGTGGCATAAGGCTCATAGTAGCCAATATAGCGCTCGAGTCGGGCCATGTGCCCCGCGTCGATGAACCCCATCCAGTCCATCCAGTCCGAAAGCGCCTTGCGGGTGTCATCGGTGCCGGCGACGTCGCCGTGGACAACGAGCCCGTAGGCGCGCCCCGCGAGATGCTGGGGAAAGTCCCAGCCCTTCAGCTCGCCCTTCTTCGCCAGCTTCGCGTCCTTGCCCTTCGTCGTCGTGGGATCGGCATTGCCGCCGTCGGCGCAGACCAGCCGGTCGATCATGAGCTTCATGGAGCTCGACGCGTGGTACCAGTTCACCGGCGTGCAGAGAATCACGGCGTGCGCCTCGACCCAGCGCTCATAGATCTCGTTCATCCAGTCGCCCACCTGGTCCAGCGCATGGTTTGGATAGCAGCTGCACGGCCAGTGGCACAACGGCTGCGCGGTGGACACGCACGCCTTGCAGGGGAAGATGCGCCTTCCGTACTCGGAGGTGAGCAAGCTGAGGTCGAGCAAATCCACCTCGATCTTCTCGGCGGCGAGCACCTCCCCGGCGATCTTGGCGAGACGGTAGGTCTTCGACATCTCGCCCGGGCAGGTGCCGTCGTTGCGCGAGGAGCCGCAGATCACCAGCACGCGGGAGGGTGAGGAGGGATTCCTCTGCCGCGCCTCCGCGCGCTTCAGCCGGTCGTGGGTCTCGCGCCATTCGACGGACAGGTCGTAGTCCGGGTCCGCGAATCCCGCGCCGGCCTTCATCGTGCGCGGGGCCTTGCGCCCTTCGGAGAAGGCGCCCCATGCGATTTCCTCGAGACGCCCGAGGGCCTCCTTTTCCGCGTCGAACGCGGGGTCCTCGAACGACTGGCGGAAGCGCCTGCTGAACTCGATGCGCGCGATCTGCGGCGGGGCTTGCCCCGTCCTCGGCTTGGTCATGGCGGTTTCTCCTGCGGATGAGCATGGGCACGCGTGGATCGCGAGGCGCAACTCTATTTGACCTCTCTATTGCGGTTGAAATTCCGCATGAGGCGCATTCACCGATATTTTGTGCGGCATCGCATAGCGGGAGCTGGGCTCGCGGACGTAAAAAGTGGCATGTCCGCGCTCCCCCGCCCCACCGCCCGCCGCGTCCTCATCGTCGAGGACGAGCGGCATGTGGCCGACAGCCTCTCGCTCTTCTTCACGGCGATGGGCTAC
>JBKJYC010000254.1:0-2634 GCA_046715885.1 Usitatibacter sp. | reverse complement strand
GTCCAGGCGTGCGACGCGCGAGCGCGAGTAGTCGTCGGACCGCGCGGGGAGGGGCCGGTGCGCTGCACCCGCGCCGCGGATGAACGCCACCATCGACATCCCCGCGCTCTTGCCCATCACCAGCAGGTCGGTGAGCGAGTTGGTGCCGAGGCGGTTGGCGCCGTGGATCGAGGCGCAGCCGCACTCGCCGGCGGCGTAGAAGCCGGGAACGACGCCCTTGGGAACGATGACCTCGCCGTGGTAGTTCGAGGGGATGCCACCCATCTGGTAGTGCACCGTCGGCACCACGGGAATCGGCTCCTTCACCGGGTCCACGTTGGCGAATTTCATCGCGATCTCGCGGATGCCGGGCAGGCGCTTGTCGATCGTCTCGAGACCGAGGTGGTCGAGCTTGAGCAGCACGTGGTCGCCGTGCTCGCCCAGGCCCCGGCCTTCCTTGATCTCGGTGGCCATCGCGCGCGACACCACGTCGCGCGACGCGAGGTCCTTCATGGTGGGCGCGTAGCGCTCCATGAAGCGCTCGCCGTTCTTGTTGAGCAGGATCCCGCCCTCGCCGCGCACGCCCTCCGTGATGAGCACGCCTGCGCCGGCGACACCCGTCGGGTGGAACTGCCAGAACTCCATGTCCTCGAGCGGGAAACCGGCGCGCGCCGTCATGCCCAGGCCGTCGCCCATGTTGATGAAGGCGTTGGTGGAGGAGGCGAAGATGCGCCCGCCTCCACCCGTGGCGAAGAGCGTCGCCTTGCCCTGGAAGATGACGATCTCGCCCGTCTCCATCTCGAGCGCCGTCACGCCCAGCACCCGGCCCTCGGAATCGCGGATGATGTCCAGCGCCATCCACTCGACGAAGAACTGGGTCCTGGAGTGCACGTTGCGCTGGTAGAGCGCGTGCAGCATGGCATGCCCGGTGCGGTCCGCCGCGCAGGAACTGCGCTGCACCGGCTTCTCGCCGAAATTCGCCGAGTGCCCGCCGAACGGCCGCTGGTAGATGGTGCCGTTGTCGTTGCGGTCGAACGGCATGCCGAAGTGCTCGAGCTCGATCACCACCTCGGGGGCCATGCGGCACATGAACTCGATCGCGTCCTGGTCGCCCAGCCAATCCGACCCCTTCACGGCGTCGTACATGTGCCAGTGCCAGTGGTCCTCGCCCATGTTGCCGAGCGCCGCGCCCACGCCGCCTTGCGCGGCCACCGTATGCGAGCGCGTCGGGAACACCTTGGAGAGCGCGGCGACCTTGAGGCCGGCCTTGGAAAGCTCGTAAGACGCGCGCAGCCCCGCGCCTCCCGCGCCCACGATCACCGCGTCGAACTTGCGTACCGGTAGCGCCATCTCTATCGTCCCCAGAGGATTGCGACCGACCACGCGAAGCAGGCGATCAGGAAGAAGCCGATGAAGAAGAGCGCGGTCAGGCGCACGCTCGCGGGCTTCAGGTAGTCCATGACGATGTCGCGCACGCCGATCCAGGCGTGGTAGATCAGCGCGGCGATGAAGAGCACGGTGGCCAGCTTGAGGAAACTCGTCGCGAACATCGCTTGCCAGTCCTTGAACGTCGACGGCCGGTGCACCAGCAGGACAATGACGATGATCGGCGTGTAGATCGCCATCACCACCGCGGTGAGGCGCTGCAGCAGCCAGTCGGCGAGCCCGTAATGCGCTCCGACGACTTCCTTCTTGTAGGGGCTCACCATATGCACCACCCGAGTGCGAGCGCCGAGAGGAGCCCCAGCACCAGCACCACCTTCGCCGTGGCGTTCGCCGGTTTCTTGTCGATCCAGATGTGCAGGTCGAGCAGCAGGTAGCGGATGCCGGCGAAGAAATGGTGCGCGTACATCCAGGCGAGCCCGATGGCGGCCAGCTTCGCGAGCGGGTGGCCGAGGATCTGCTTCCAGCGCAGGTATTCCTGTTCCGAGGTCAGCGACCCCTGGAGCAGGTAGAGGAACACCGGGATGGAGAAGAACAGCAGCACCCCGGAAATGCGGTGCAGGATCGAGAGCAGGCCGGGGGGAGGAAGGTGCAGGAGGTTGAGGTCGTAGTACTTCGGTCTCGTCGGCGCGATGCGCGGCTTGGGCGCGGAGCTCATTGTTTTTCCCTGGGTGGCGACGCTCGGGGCACAGGATATCCCGGCGGGCTGTGGCTGGACCGACCGGAACCTGGAAAACTCGGCAATTTTATCCGAATTGGGTGGCCCCGTTCGCCCTCAATTGGTCAACTCAGCTCGTTGTAGTACGAGAATCCGTCCGTCAGGCACAACCCGCGGCGCCATTCGACCGGCTTGTCGCCATAGGTGAAGGCGATCCGGTCCACGCATAGCAGCGGCGCGCCCGGCTGGACGTTCAAGTGGCCGGCGGTCACGGAATCGGCGGCCACGGAGCGCAGGCGCTCCTCGGCGCGGATCATGCGCAGGCCGTAGACGGTCTCGTAGAAGCTGTACATCGAGCCGTTGAATTCCTCGAGCAGCGCCAGCGTCAGTCCCGGGAAGGTGGCCGCGGCGAGCACGATCTCGTCGTGGATCAGGGGGCGCTCCCGGAAGAGCAGGATGCGCTTGACCGAATGCACCGGCATCCCGGCCTTGAGCTTCAGCGCCGCCGCCACGTCGGCCCCGGCCTTGGCGCGCTTCAACTCCAGGAACTGGTT
>JBKJYC010000253.1:0-2722 GCA_046715885.1 Usitatibacter sp. | reverse complement strand
TTGATGATGTTGAGGAGCCCGAAGATGACCGCGAGCCCCAGCGAAAGGAGGGCGTAGAACGAGCCGTTGATCAGCCCGATGAGCAACTGGCCCATCAGGGCATTGATCGGGATCCCGAAGATCTCGGACATCGTTCTACGCCGGGTGTCGCGTTACTTCACCAGCGGGCAATCGCCGTCCTTGAGGGGACGGAACGCCTGGTCCGCGGGAATCGTCGAGCGGATCTTGTAGTAGTCGTACGGACCCTTCGACTCCGACGGCTTCTTCACTTCCACCAGGTAGGCCGGGTGGATCTTGCGGCCGTCCGCGCGCACGGTGCCCTTGCCGAACAGCGGGTCGTCGGTAGGCATCTTCTTCATCTGCGCGATCACGTCGGTGCCGTCATCGCTCTTGATGGCGTTCACCGCCTTCAGGTAGTGCAGGACCGAGGAATACACGCCCGCATGCACCATGGAGGGGTACTTGCCGCCGTTGCGCGCGGCGAACTTCTTGCTCCAGGCGCGCGTGGCGTCGTTGGTGTCCCAGTAGAACGTCTCGGTGAAGATCAGGCCCTGCGCCTTGTCGAGGCCGAGCGCGTGCACGTCCGTCAGGAACACGAGCAGGCCGGCGAGGCTCTGGCCGCCCTTCACGATGCCGAACTCCGAGGCCTGCTTGATCGCGTTGGTGGTGTCGCCGCCGGCGTTGGCCAGGCCGACGATCTTGGCCTTGGAGGATTGCGCCTGCAGCAGGAAGGACGAGAAGTCCTGCGTGTTCAGCGGATGGCGCACCTTGCCCACCACCTTGCCGCCCTTGGCCTTCACCACCGCCTCGGTCTGCGCCTCGAGCGAGTGGCCGAAGGCGTAATCGGCCGTGAGGAAGAACCAGGAGTCGCCGCCGGTCGCCACGATGGCGCTGCCGGTGCCGTTGGCGAGCATCCAGGTGTCGTAGGTCCAGTGGATAGTGTTGGGCGAGCAGGCCTTGCCGGTCAGGTCCGCGGTGGCGGCGCCGGAGACGAGGAACGCCTTCTTCTTGTCCTTGGTGATCTGGTTCACGGCCAGCGCCACGCCCGAGTTCGGGGTGTCGAGGATGACATCCACGCCCTCCGAGTCGTACCACTTGTTGGCGATCTGCGAGCCCACGTCGGCCTTGTTCTGGTGGTCGGCGAAGATCACCTCGACCTTCATGCCCTTTTCCCTGGCCTTGAAGTCCTCGATCGCCATCTTGGCGGCGGTGACCGAGCCCTGGCCGGAGAGGTCCGCGTACAGGCTCGACTGGTCGTTCAGCACGCCGATCTTGATGACGCCGTCGGAGATCTTGCTCTCCGCGGCCTTGGCGTCCGCAGCCGGGGCGGCTGCCTTGGCGGGTGCGGCTTTCGTTTCCGCCTTCGGGGCCGCCTTCGGATCGGCCTTCGGCGCTTGCGCCTGGACACCGGCTGCGAACAGCAGCGCGGTGGCGAGCGCGAGGGTCTTCATCTTGGTTCTCATCCGCTTCTCCTCGTTGGTTTGGTCTCAGACACCCAGGTATTCGTGCAACATCTCGGTCTTCGATTCGAGCTCCGACGCCGCGAAGGACTCGGCGATCTTCCCATGTTCCATGACGTTGTGACGGTCGGCGAGCGGCGCGGCGAAGCGGAAGTTCTGCTCCACCAGCACGATGGTGAAGCCGCGCTCCTTCAGCTTCACGATAACGCGGCCGATGGCCTGCACGATGACAGGGGCCAGGCCTTCCGTGATCTCGTCGAGCAGGAGCAGGTGCGCGCCGGTTCGAAGAATGCGGGCCATGGCGAGCATCTGCTGCTCGCCGCCGGAGAGCTTGGTGCCCTGCGCGGTCTTGCGGCGCTCGCGCAGGTTGGGAAACATCTCGTAGATCTCCTCCACGCTCATGCCGCCCTCGCCCACCTTCGGCGGCAGCATGAGGTTCTCCTCCACCGAGAGGCTGGAGAAGACCGCGCGCTCCTCGGGGCAGTAGCCGATGCCCAGGTGCGCGATCTTGTGCGTGGACATGTGGCAGGTCTCGACGCCATTGACGATGATCGACCCGGCGCGCCGGCCCACCAGACCCATGATCGAGCGCAGGGTGGAGGTGCGCCCGGAGCCGTTGCGCCCGAGCAGCGTGACCACCTCGCCCTTGCGCACGCTGAAATTCACGCCGTGCAGCACGTGCGACTCGCCGTACCAGGCGTTCAGGTTCTCGACCTTGAGGACCTCTTCAGCCATGCGCGGCTCCCGCTCCTTCGGAGCTCCCCATGTAGGCCTCGATCACCTGCGGGTTCTTCGCGACTTCGGCGTAGGGTCCCTCGGCCAGGATCGTGCCGCGCTGCAGCACCGTGATGATGTCGCAGATGCCGGAGACAACACTCATGTTGTGCTCCACCATCAACACCGTGCGGCCTTTCGCGACCTCCTTGATGAGGTCCTTCACGCGGTCGACGTCCTCGTGGCCCATGCCGGCCGTGGGCTCGTCCAGCAGCATCATCTCGGGATCCATCGCTAGCGTGGTGGCGATTTCCAGCGTGCGCTTGCGCCCGTAGGCGAGCGCGCCCGCGTGCACGTCGGCGAAGCTGCGCAGCCCGACGCGCTCGAGGATGGCGAGCGCCGGCTCGTCGAACGCCGCGAGGCCCTTCTCGGACTTCCAGAATTCGAAGGACGAGCCCTGCTTGCGCTGCAGGGCGATGCGCACGTTCTCCAGCACCGAAAGATTGGGAAATACCGCCGAGATCTGGAACGAGCGGATGATGCCGCGC
>JBKJYC010000252.1:0-2973 GCA_046715885.1 Usitatibacter sp. | reverse complement strand
GTCGCGAGGCGGCACAGATCGCCGACGCCCTGCCCGACGCCGCCGTCTTCCTACTAGCGCAGGTCGTCCTCGCGTGCCAGCCGCTCGAGCAGCTGCACATAGAACGACTGCCGCGTCGGCGTCTCGAAGGCGTTGCAGACCCCCGCGAAGAACGCCAGGAAGGCGATGGCGGGCAGCGTGATGAGGTCGAGCGCGGTGAGTGTGGCCAGGGTGGCGGATTGCGCCATGAGCAGTGCGAGGACCGTGATGAGGATCTTGCGGCGCGGCAGGCGGTCCCCGAGCACGCCCGCCAGCGGCGACAGGAAGAGGTACGGCGCGCTGTTGAGGAAGCCCACGAAACCGGTGAACCAGGTGGAGCCGGAGAGCTTGTAGGCCAGCCACATCAGGGTCACGGACTGCACCCAGGTGCCCACCATCGAGACCGCCATGCCGATGTAGTAGCGCCGGTAGGTGGGCGATTCGAGCGAGCGGAGGCTGCGGGGGAGCGGCACGAGGCTTCGCGGCGCCTCAGCCCAGCTTCGCGAGCTGGGCGCGAACGTCGCTCAGCAAGGCGTTGTTGTCGGCCAGGCGTTTCTTCTCCTGCGCGACCACGTTGGGGGGAGCCCTGTCGACGAACGCGGCGTTGCCCAGCTTCGCCTCGCACTTGCCGATCTCACCCACGATGCGCAGCTCTTCCTTCGAGAGGCGGGCGCGCTCGGCATTCCGGTCGATCTCGACGTGCAGCATCACCTTGCCGGCGGCGGTGACGGCCACGGGCGCATCGGCCGCGGGCAGCTTGTCGTACACCTTGGCTTCGCTCAACCGCGCCAGCGCGGCGAGGTAGGGCATGTGCGGCTCGAGGCGCTCGCGGTCGCCCTCGATCATCGCGGGAACCTTCTGCGCCGGCGAGAGGTTCATCTCCGAGCGCAGGTTGCGCGCGGCGTTCACGATCTCCTTCAGCGCCGCGATGTCGACCTCCGCCTTCGGATCGATGCGATCCGGCTGCGACTCGGGGTACGCGGCGATCGAAATGCTGTCGCCCTTGGCACCGGAGAGCGGGGCCACCTTCTGCCACAGCTCCTCGGTGATGAAGGGGATGATCGGGTGCGCCAGGCGCAGCGTGGCCTCGAGCACACGCACCAGGGTGCGGCGCGTCGCACGCTGCTGCGCCTCGTTGCCGTTCTGCATCTGCACCTTGGCCAGCTCCACGTACCAGTCGCAGTACTCGTCCCAGGCGAACTCGTAGATGGCGCGCGCCGCGACGTCGAAGCGATAGCCCTCGAGGCTCTCCTTCACCTCGAGCTCGGCTCGCTGCAGGCGCGAGATGATCCAGCGGTCCACCGACGAGTACTCGAGCTTCGCCGCGGGATCGAGGCCCACGTCGTGCCCCTCGGTATTCATCAGGACGAAGCGCGTGGCGTTCCACAGCTTGTTGCAGAAGCTGCGGTAGCCCTCGGCGCCCTTCAAGTCGAAGTTGAGCGTGCGCCCGTGCGTGGACAACGCGGCGAAGGTGAAGCGCAGCGCATCCGCGCCGTAGGAAGCGATACCGTCCGGATAGTCGCGTTTCACGCGCTTCGCGGCGGCTTCCTTATGCGCCGGGAGCAGCAGGCCCTGGGTGGACTTCTCGAGGAGGGCGGGCAGCTCGATGCCGTCGATCACGTCGAGCGGGTCGAGCGTGTTGCCCTTGGACTTCGACATCTTCTGCCCCTCGGCGTCGCGGACGATGGCATTGATGAACACGTCCTTGAAGGGCACGTCGCCGGTGAAATGCAGGGTCGTCATGATCATGCGCGCGACCCAGAAGAAGATGATGTCGAAGCCGGTGACGAGCACGGAGGAGGGCAGGTAGAACGCCCGCTCCTTCGCGAACCGCTCGTCGTCCGGCCAGCCCAGCGTCGTGAAGGGCACCAGCGCGGAGGAGAACCAGGTGTCGAGCACGTCGGGATCGCGGCTCTCCGGCGTGATCGCCTAGCCCGCGGCTTGCGCCCTGGCGCTCGCCTCCTCGAACGTGCGGCCCACGAAGGGCGTGCCGTCCGCGGCGTACCAGGCGGGAATCTGGTGGCCCCACCAGAGCTGGCGCGAGACGCACCAGTCCTGGATGTTCTCCAGCCATTGGCGGTAGACCGTCGCCCACATGTCCGGGACGAACGTGGTGCGGCCGTCCTGGACCGCGTCCAATCCGGCCTTGGCCATCCCCTCCATCTTCATGAACCACTGGTCGGAGAGCATCGGCTCGACGACCGCATCGGAACGCTGGGAGCGCGGTTGCATCAGCTTGTGCGCCTTGCGGCTCTCCACGAGGTCCAGGGCCTCGAGGTCCGCGAGGACGCGCTTGCGGGCCGCGAAGCGGTCGAGGCCGCGATACGCGACGGGCGCGTTGTCGTTCACCGTGGCCGTGAGCGTGAAGATGCCGATCATCGGCAGGCCGTGGCGCTGGCCCACCTGGTAGTCGTTGAAGTCGTGGGCGGGCGTGATCTTCACCGCACCGGTGCCGAACTCACGGTCCACGTAGTCGTCGCCGACGATCGGGATGAGGCGCCCGGCGAGGGGAAGGCGCACATTTTTTCCGATCAAATGCTTGTAGCGCTCGTCTTCGGGATGCACCGCGACCGCCGTATCGCCCAGCATCGTTTCCGGGCGCGTCGTCGCCACCACGAGATGGCCCGAGCCGTCCTCGAGGGGATAGCGCAGGTGCCAGAGCGTGCCGTTTTCCTCCTGGGATTCGACCTCGAGGTCGGAGACTGCTGTTTGCAGCACCGGGTCCCAGCTCACCAGCCGCTTGCCGCGGTAGATGAGGCCCTGCTCGTGCAGGCGCACGAAGACTTCCGCCACCGCGCGCGAGCGCGGTTCGTCCATCGTGAAATAGGTGCGCGACCAATCGCACGACGCACCCAGGCGACGCATCTGCCGCAGGATGGTGGAGCCCGATTGCTCCTTCCACTGCCAGACGCGCTCGATGAACTTCTCGCGGCCCAGGTCGCGGCGCTTCTTGCC
>JBKJYC010000251.1:0-8061 GCA_046715885.1 Usitatibacter sp. | reverse complement strand
TTATTCAGCGCCGACCAGATGGAACAGCACGGGCGGCGGCTGGCGGCCGCGCACCGTCTGACGTCGGCCCGCGCTGCCGACTCGCTGTTGACGCGGCTTGCCGACAACGAACAGGTGCTGGTCGAGGTCTGCAACCTGCTGACAAGCGGCGTTGCAGCTCACCGCCTCATTGCCCCTGCAGCGGAATTGCTTCTCGACAATTTCTACCTGATCGAAGAGCAGATCCGCACGGCCAAGCGGCACTTGCCCAGGGGGTACAGCCGCGAGCTTCCGCGGTTGGCGCGCGGCCCCTCCGCCGCGCTGCCGCGCGTCTACGATCTCGCGTTCGAGGCGATCTCCCACGGCGACGGACGGGTCGACGCGGAGAGTCTTTCCCGCTTCGTGGCCGCTTACCAGACGGTGACGCCGCTCAAGGTGGGCGAGCTGTGGGCCATACCCATCATGCTGCGGCTGGCATTGATCGAGAACCTGCGCCGCGTCGGCGTCCGGGTCGCGGCCGGCACCAACGACCGCAACCGCGCCGATGCGTGGGCAGACCAGATGCTGGAGGTCGCCGAGCACGATCCGAAGAGCCTGATCCTGGTGATCGCGGACATGGCGCGCTCGAACCCGCCGATGGTGAGCTCGTTCGTCGCGGAGCTGGCACGGCGGCTGCAGGGGCAGAGCGCGGCCCTGGCCCTGCCGCTCACCTGGATCGAGCAGCGGCTCTCCGAGAGCGGCCTCTCGATCGAGCAGCTGGTGCAATCGCAGACGCAGGAGCAGGCCGGCGTGCAGGTCTCGATCAGCAACACCATCGGCAGCCTTCGATTCCTGGGGTCGATGGACTGGCGCAAGTTCGTCGAGACGATGAGCGTGGTCGAGCAGAAGCTGCGCGAGGATCCGGGCGGGCTCTACGGCCGGATGGACTTCGCGACCCGCGATCGCTACCGCCATGTGGTGGAGGAGATCGCGAAGGGCAGCGCGCTCTCCGAAATCGAGGTGGCGCGCAAGGCGATCCAGCTCGCCAACGAGGGCACCGCCGGCAAGGTGGGCCGCAGCGGCGATGACGCTCGGACCGCCCCCGTGGGCTTCTACCTGGTCGACAAGGGCCGGGCGAGCCTGGAGCGGGCGGCGCGCGTGCGCGTTTCCAGCGCGGAGGCGCTGCGCCGCGTGGGACGGCAGAGCCCGTTGCTGTTGTACCTGGGCGCCGTCATGGTGATCACGCTGTCGCTCGCCGTGGCTATTCTCGCCAAGGCTCACGCCGCCGGGGTCACCGGCGGCGTGCTCGCCGTGCTCGCCATCCTCCTGCTGATGTCCGCGAGCCAGCTGGCCCTGGGGATGGTGAACTGGTTGGCAACCTTGCTGGTGGCGCCGCGTCCATTGCCGCGCCTGGACTTTTCCAAGGGCATTCCGGCCGCGGAGCGCACGCTGGTGGTGGTCCCCACCATGCTTTCCGGCGCCGATGACATCGCCGCCCTGGTCGAGGCGCTGGAGGTGCGTTTCCTCGCCAATCGCGACGACCACCTGCACTTCGGCCTGCTCACCGATTTCCACGACGCGCCCGCGGAGACGATGCCGGAAGACGAAGAGCTGCTGCGGCTGGCGCAGCGGGGAATCGCCGACCTGAACCTGAAGCACGGACAGCCGGCGGCGTTCTTTCTCTTTCATCGTCCCCGCCGCTGGAATCCGCGGGAACGCACCTGGATGGGCGAGGAGCGCAAGCGCGGCAAGCTCGCGGACCTGAACGCGCTTTTGCGCGGCCGCGCGGCCGGCCGCTTCTCGCTCGTGGAAGGCGAGACCGCGTTGCTCTCGACCGTGAAGTACGTGATCACGCTCGACACCGATACGCAGCTGCCGCGCGATTCTGCGCGGCAGTTCGTCGGCGTGATGGCGCACCCGCTGAATCGCGCGCGCTTCGGCGTCGACAAGGCGGGCAACGCCGGCGGGCTGGTGACCGAAGGCTACGGGATCCTGCAGCCGCGCGTGAGCATCAGCCTGCCGGGCGCCAACCGCTCGTGGTACGCGCGCCTGCACGGCGGCGATCCGGGCATCGACCCCTATACGCGCGCGGTCTCCGACGTTTACCAGGATGTGGCCGGAGAGGGTTCCTTCATCGGCAAGGGAATCTACGACGTCGACGCGTTCGAGCAGGCCATGAACGGCCGCTTTCCCGACAATCGGATCCTCAGCCACGACCTGCTCGAGGGTTGCTACGCGCGCTCCGGGTTGTTGAGCGATGTGCAGCTCTATGAGGAGTATCCGTCCAGCTACGGCGCGGACATCAGCCGGCGCCACCGCTGGATTCGCGGCGACTGGCAGCTGCTGGGGTGGCTGCTGCCGTTCGTGCCCGGGCCCGGCAAGCGCCTGCGCAATCCGCTCTCGGCGCTTTCCCGGTGGAAGCTCTTCGACAACCTGCGGCGCAGCCTCGTGCCGGCGGCCCTGATGCTGCTCCTGCTGCTCGGCTGGACCGTGCTTCCCCATCCCGCGCTGTGGACCGCGGCGGTGATCGCGATCCTGCTGCTGCCCTCGGCGAGCGCCTTCCTCGTGGATCTGCTGCGCAAGCCCGACGAGGTGCTGCCGCGCCAGCACTTCGCCGCCACCGTCGGCGTGGCCGGCCGCCACGCGGCCCAGACGGTGCTGGCGCTGGCCTTCCTGCCCTACGAGGCGACGGTGAACCTCGACGCGATCGCGCGCACCGCGTGGCGGATGCTGGTCAGCCGGAGGCGGCTGCTGGAATGGAACCCGTCGGTTGCCGAGGCGCCGGTCCAGCGTCGTATCGACGACCGGGCCGGAAGCTCCGAGCTCGCGAAGTCGCTCGCGGCGATGTGGATCGCGCCGGTCATCGCGGTGGCCGTGGCGATCCTTCTGGCCCTGTCCGCTGCGCCCGCCGGGGCGGTCGCGGCGCCGGTCCTTCTCCTCTGGTTCGTCTCGCCCGCGATCGCCTGGTGGATCAGCCGCCCGCTCGCCCCCCGCGAAGCGCGGCTCACGGCGGACCAGACGTTCTTCCTGCGCAAGCTCACGCGCAGGACCTGGGCGTTCTTCGAGACCTTCGTCGGTCCCGACGACCACTGGCTTCCGCCGGACAACTACCAGGAGCATCCGGTCGCCTCCATCGCGCATCGCACCTCGCCCACGAACATGGGGCTGGCACTGCTGGCGAACCTGACGGCCTACGACTTCGGCTACATCCCGGCCGGGGAGCTCCTCCGGCGCACCGCGAATGCCCTGGACTCGATGGCGGACATGGAACGGCACCAGGGCCACTTTTACAACTGGTACGACACGCAGACCCTGGAGCCGCTGTCGCCCCGGTATGTCTCGGCGGTGGACAGCGGAAACCTCGCGGGCCACCTGATGACCTTGCGCCCGGGGCTGCTGGCACTGGCCGACGACAGGATCCTCGGCGCGCGCTGGATCGAGGGCCTGGGCGACACCGTGCGCACGCTCGCCGACGCCCTCGGCGCCCCTTCGGCCCCCCTCGCGACGCTGCAACGGGACCTCGATTCCGCCTACGACTCGCGCCCCGCGACGATCGCCGAGGCACGCCGCTGGCTCGCGCGCCTGGAGGCGGGCATCGCCGAGGTCACCGCCGCCCCGGCGAGCGAGGCGGCGTTCTGGACCGGGAGCCTGGTGCGGCAGCTCCAGCTCCTCCAGGAGGAGCTGTCGATCCTGGGGGACCGGGCGAATCCGGCATCGAGCGGCGATCTGCCAGGGCTCGCGATTCCGACGCTGCGCGAGCTTGCGCTCCTGGAAACGGAGGCGCTGCCGGCGAGCTCGATCCATCCGGCGATCGACCGGTTGGCGCAGATCGCGGAGCTGGTGCTGCAGATCGATGCGCTGTCGAGCATGGAATACGATTTCCTCTACGACAAGGCGCGCCACCTGCTGGCCATCGGCTACAACGTGGGCGAGCGCCGCCTGGACGCGAGCTACTACGACCTGCTTGCTTCGGAAGCGCGCTTCTCCAGCTTCGTGGCCATCGCCCAGGGCCAGCTGCCGCAGGAGAACTGGTTCGCCCTCGGGCGCCTGCTCACCAGCGCCGGCGGAAGGCCGGTGCTCCTCTCGTGGAGCGGGTCGATGTTCGAGTACCTGATGCCGCTCCTGGTGATGCCGTCGTACGGCGGCACGCTGCTCGACCAGACCTGTCGCGCCACGGTGGAGCGGCAGATCGCGTACGGCAAGCAGCGCGACGTCCCATGGGGCATCTCCGAATGCGGCTACAACTCGGTCGACGCGGGCCTGAACTACCAGTACCGCGCCTTCGGCGTGCCCGGCCTGGGGCTCAAGCGCGGGCTCGCGGAGGATCTCGTCGTCGCTCCCTACGCCTCGGCGCTGGCGCTGATGGTGGCGCCCGAGGCCTCGTGCGTGAACCTCGAGCGGCTTGCCGCCGACGGGCTCGCGGGACGCTTCGGCCTGTACGAGGCCATCGACTACACCACAGCGCGACTGCCGCGCGGACAGGCCAGCGCCATCGTCCGCTCGTTCATGGCGCACCACCAGGGAATGATCCTGCTCTCCCTGGCCCACGTGCTGCTCGACCGCCCGATGCAGAAGCGTTTCGCCTCGGACCCGCTGTTCAAGGCGACGCTCCTGCTGCTGCAGGAGCGCATCCCGAAGGCCGCGGCGCACTATTCGCACCCCGCCGAGCTCTCCACGATCCGCGAGATCTCCATCGGCCCGGAAGCGCCGGTGCGCGTGCTCGGCAGCCCCGACACGCCCTTGCCGGAAGTGCAGCTGTTGTCCAACGGCAGGTACCACGTGATGGTCACCAACGCGGGCGGCGGGAGCTCGCGCTGGAAAGACCTCGCCGTCACCCGCTGGCGCGAGGACGGCACCCGCGACCACTGGGGCACGTTCTGCTACATCCGCGACGTGGCGAGCGGGGAGTTCTGGTCCGCCGCGCACCAGCCGACCCTGAAGCGCCCAACGCGCTACGAGGCGATCTTCACCGAGGCGCGCGCCGAGTTTCGCCGGCGCGACGACGACTTCGAGTCGCATGCCGAGATCGCCGTCTCGCCGGAAGACGACATCGAGCTGCGCCGGCTTCGCATCACCAACCACTCGCGCGCGCGCCGCACGATCGATGTCACGAGCTACGCGGAGGTCGCCCTCGCGCCCGCCGCGGCCGACGCGCTGCATCCGGCCTTCTCCAATCTCTTCGTGCAGACCGAGATCCTCGCGGATCGCCAGGCCCTCCTGTGCACGCGCCGTCCCCGCTCCCTCGACGACCAGGCCCCGTGGATGTTCCATCTCATGGCCGTGCACGGAGCGGATTCGCTCGAGGTCTCCTACGAGACCGACCGCTCGGCGTTCATCGGGCGCGGACGCACGGTCGCCAATCCGCGCGCGTTGGCCGAAGCCGGAAGGCTGTCGGGCGGCCAGGGCTCGGTCCTGGATCCGATCGTCGCGATCCGGCACCGGATCACCCTGGAGCCGCAGCAGACGGCCACGATCGACATCGCATCGGGCATGGCCGAGACACGCGAGGGCGCACTGGGCCTGGTGGGAAAATACCAGGACCGGCGCCTGGCCGATCGCGTCTTCGAGCTGGCCTGGACGCACAGCGGCGTCACGCTGCGGCAGATCAACGCCACCGAGTCCGATGCCCAGCTCTACGCGCGCCTCGCCAGCCACGTGATCTACGCCAATGCGTCGCTGCGCGCGGAGAGCAACGTGCTGTTCCGCAACCGGCGCGGGCAGTCGGGGTTGTGGAGCTACGCGATCTCCGGCGACCTGCCGATCGTGCTGCTGCAGATCGGCGACGCGGAAAACATCGACCTCGTCCGCCGGCTGGTGCAGGCGCACGCCTACTGGCGATTGAAGGGCCTGGCCGTGGACCTGGTGATCTGGAACGAGGACCGCGGCGGGTATCGCCAGGTCCTGCAGGACCAGATCATGGGCCTGATCGCCGCCGGCATCGAGGCGCACGTGATCGACCGGCCGGGCGGGATCTTCGTGCGCCGCTCGGAGCAGATCTCGGAGGAGGACCGCATCCTGCTGCAATCCGTCGCGCGCGCCATCATCACCGACCGGCGCGGCAGCCTGGTGGACCAGGTCACGCGGCGCGGACCCGCGGAAGTGCGCGTTCCGCGCCTGGTGCCGATCCGCGCCCACCGTGGCGAGACCCTGCCCGCGCAACCGGCGGCGCGCGAGCTGGTGCTGTTCAACGGGCTCGGCGGGTTCACGCCCGACGGCACGGAGTATGTGATCGCGATGCGCGCGGGCGAGGCGACGCCGGCACCCTGGGTGAATGTGCTCGCGAACCCGGAATTCGGCACGGTGATCTCGGAGGCCGGGGCCGCCTACACGTGGAGCGAGAACGCCCACGAGTTCCGCCTCACCCCGTGGCACAACGACCCGGTGGGCGACGCCACCGGGGAAGCCTTCTTCCTGCGCGACGAGGAGTCGGGCCATTTCTGGTCGCCGTCCGCCTCGCCGCGCGGGGGCGCCGGCGAGTATGTCGCCCGCCACGGGTTCGGCTACAGCGTCTTCGAGCACGAGGAGGATGGAATCCGCTCCGAGCTGTGGGTGTACGTGGCCACCGATGCCGCGGTGAAGTTCTCGGTGCTGAAGGTCCGCAACCTGTCGGGCCGGGAGCGCCGCATCTCCGCCACCGGATACGTGGAATGGGTGCTGGGCGACCTGCGGCCGAAGACTGCCATGCACGTGGTGACCGAACTCGAGCCCAGGAGCGGTGCGCTGCTCGCGCGCAATGCGTACAACACCGAATTTCCCGAGCGCGTCGCGTTCTTCGACGTGGACGATCCCAGCCGCAGCGTGAGCGGGGATCGCGCCGAGTTCCTCGGGCGCAACGCGACGCCGGGCAATCCGGCCGCGATGTCGCGCATGCGCCTGTCGGGCAAGGTGGGCGCGGCGCTCGATCCGTGCGCCGCCATCCAGGTCGCCTTCGAGCTGCCGGAGGGGCAGGAACGCGAGATCGTCTTTCGCCTGGGCGTGGGCCGCAATGCCGCCGACGCGGCCGCGCTGGTGCAGCGTTTCCGGGGATCGACCGCGGCGCGCACGGCGCTCGAAGCCGTGCGCACGCACTGGAAGCGCACCCTGGGCGCGGTGCAGGTCAAGACTCCGGATGCGTCGCTCGACGTGCTCGCCAACGGCTGGCTGCTCTACCAGACCCTGGCGTGCCGGCTTTGGGCACGCAGCGGCTATTACCAATCGGGCGGGGCCTTCGGCTTCCGCGACCAGCTGCAGGACGTGATGGCGCTGGTGCACGCCGAGCCCGCGCTCATGCGCGAGCACTTGCTGCGCTGCGCCGGGCGCCAGTTCGTCGAGGGCGACGTCCAGCATTGGTGGCATCCGCCGTCCGGCCGCGGCGTGCGCACGCGCTGCTCCGACGACTACCTCTGGCTTCCGCTGGCGGCGGCGCGCTACGTGAAGGTGACCGGGGACGGCGGCGTGCTGGATGAGCCGGTGCGGTTCCTGGAAGGCCGGCCCGTGAACCCGCAGGACGACTCCTACTACGACCTGCCCGGGCGCTCCGCGGAAACGGCCAGCGTCTACCAGCACTGCGTGCGCGCCATCGTGCACGGCCTGCGCTACGGCGCGCACGGCCTGCCGCTGATGGGCTCGGGAGACTGGAACGACGGCATGAACCTGGTCGGCATCAAGGGCACGGGCGAGAGCGTCTGGCTGGGATTCTTCCTTTGCACGGTACTGAGGCAGTTCGCCGAGGTCGCGCACCTGAAGGGCGACTCGACGTTCGCACGCCGGTGCGAAGCCGAGGAGCTCAGGCTTCGCGACAACCTCGAGCAGCACGCGTGGGACGGCGAGTGGTACCGGCGCGCGTACTTCGACGACGGCTCGCCGCTCGGATCGTCCGGCAACGTCGAGTGCCGCATCGACTCCGTTTCGCAGAGCTGGTCGGTGTTCTCGGGCGCGGGTCTCGCGGGGCGCGCGCAACGCGCCATGAAAGCGGTCGACGAGCACCTGGTGCGCCGCGACCATGGGCTGGTCCAGCTCCTCGATCCGCCCTTCGACCGCGCGAACCTCGATCCCGGCTACATCCGCGGCTACGTTCCGGGGGTGCGAGAGAACGGCGGCCAGTACACGCACGGTGCCATCTGG
>JBKJYC010000250.1:0-5279 GCA_046715885.1 Usitatibacter sp. | reverse complement strand
TCTTCGCTGCCTTGGTGAGCGCGCGCAGCGCTTCGCCCTCCAGCTTCCTGGCGCCGTTCTCGTCGCGGAACAATAGCCTCCAGTCGACGTTATCCACGGCGCCGGCGAGCGCCTCGACCACGGTCGGCTCGAAGAAGTCGCGAATCTGCACGCGGCTATTGCGCGCGAGGGCATCGCGTATGGCGTCGCGGTCCAGGTGGGGATTGATGTAGTTCATCGCCGGAGTGTATCAAGCGACTCGTACTCCAGCCCCCAACCGGGCCCGGGCTTCCGCGTGCGCGGGTTCCCTGGGATCCCGTTTTTTAGCTCGCGTTTCGCGGAACTCCTGAAGTCCCTGAATATCAACCGCTTGTACGCCCAATAAAGGCAGAAAAATGGCGACGCGCGGCCGCAACATGTTCCACACGACGGAACCCCGGGTGGAGATCATCCCGATGATCGACATCATGATGTTCCTGCTCGTGTTCTTCATCATGATCACCCTCGACATGATCACCAACACCGGGATCCTGCAGGAGCTCCCCGGCAAGGCGACTCCCCAGGAGAACCAGACGGTCACGAAGGTAGTCGTGGGCATCGATCCCGCCGGCGAGCTCAAGGTCGATGGGCAGCCCGCCACCCGCGAGGAGCTGATCGAGCGGCTACGGGCCGCCAAGGCCACCGAGGCGCAGGGCGCCCGCGTCGAGGTGCTCATCGCAGGCGACAAGCAGACCAACATCCAGAAAGTCCTCTCCGTAATGGACCTCACGCGCGCCAACGGCATCGACGCGGTCGGCCTCTCGACGCGCGTCGAGAGCGAGCCCTCGAAGAGCGGCAAGATCCTTTAGGCATTCATTAGGAGAACGAGAAATGGTCGAGACCCTGGTCAAATGGAGCGCCGAATCCTACGGGCTGCTTCCCCTCATGGCCTTCGTGCTGCTGGTCACCATCGCGGTGATCATCGAGCGCATGTACTTCTTCACCAAGGTGCTCAAGGCCGGAAACGCCATGGAGCACGACGTGCAGATGGTGAAATACCAGAGCGACGCGGACCTGAGCGCCGTCGCCCAGCACTACGAGGGGACCCTGCAGGTGGACATCATCAAGACCGCCATCGCCTCGAAGGGCGAGGACGCCGAGACGATGGACCGTCACATCGAGGAATCCATCCTGTGGCTCCTGCCCAAGATGGACCGCAACCTCTGGATCGTGGACACCTCGGTCACGTTGGCTCCGCTTCTGGGCCTGCTCGGCACCATCATCGGCATGATCCAATCCTTCAACGTGCTGGGCTCCGCCGCCAAGGGCAATCCCGACATGGTCACGGGGGGCATAGCGCACGCGCTCGTAGCCACCGCATTCGGCCTGCTGATCGCGATCATCGCGGTGGTATTCCTGAACTACTTCAACAAGAAGAACCGCCTGGCGCTGCACCAGATGGAGCTGCTGAAGGCGATGGTGATCAACCGGCTCTACGGCGGCGGCTCGGCGATGCACGGCCGCGAGGCGGCCGCGGCTGGCGCAACCGCAGCGCGGCCCCAACCAGTCCCCGCAGCCTGAGGCGGGAGGCAGATCCGATGGCCCGCAAGGAGCGCACGTTCTTCGCCGCGAAGCGAGCGCGCATCGAGATCATCCCCATGATCGACATCATGATGTTCCTGCTGGTGTTCTTCATCATGATCACGCTGAAAATGATCGCCAGCTCATCGCTGCAGATCGACCTGCCGGGCGCGGAGACCGCCGACCCGCTCCCCGACTCGCGCGTCCTGATCGGCATCCAGAACGACGGGCTCGCGGCGATCGACGGGGTGAAGATGGACCGCGATGGCATTCGCGAGGTGCTCCGTCGCATGCAGCAATCCGGCCGCAAGGTCGGTGTCGAGATCGCGGGCGACAAGGACGTGAGCATGGAGCTCCTGGTCGACGCGATGAAGATGATCCAGTCCGAAGGCATCAACACCGTGGGCATCGTCGCGCGCCCCGGCCCGCCGCGCTAGGCTGCCATGGCGCATATCGCCCTCGATCGCGCGGTGCCCGTCAAGAGTGCCCTCTGGGCCAAGGTCGACAACGAGGGCCGCAACACCATCACGCTGAAGAAGGCGTTCATCGCCGCGTTGCTGGTCGAGGTCGTGATGCTGGCAGGCTTCCTCTCGATCGACTTCAACAAGCGCTGGGACGACGTGCATACCGCCCAGGTGCTGAAGGCGATCACGCCGGAGTCGCCGCCCGCGCCCCAGCAAACGCCGAAGAAGGAAGAGCAGCCGCAGCCGGTGAAGAAGGTCGAGAAGGAGATACCGAGGGACGCACAGGAGGCGGCACCGGAAAAGGTGGAGCAGGCGGTCGAGGTGCCCTCGGTCGTGAGTGCGCCACAGGCCGTGGGCGCAGTCCAGCAGGGTTCGGGCCAGATGACCGACGCCCCCTCCCAGGACGTGCGCAAGAACGTGAGCCCGACCAGCCGCGTGAAGCCCAACTACCCGCGCACCGCGTTGCGCGACGGCATCAGCGGGAGGGTGGTGGTGTGGCTGCGGGTGGCGCCCGACGGCTCGGTCACCGGCATCGAGATCAAGGAATCGCGCCCGCCCCGGGTATTCGACGCGGAAGTCCGCCGCGCCCTGATGCAGTGGAAGTTCGCGCCCGAGCCGGTCGGCTTCATCGCCGAGATCGAGGTGGAGTTCAACCTGAGCGACCGATAAAATCGGGAAATGGCCAACGGTACCATCCGTCCGGCGCGGTCCGAAGACCTGCCCGCGATCGTCTCGATCTACAACGCCTCCATCCCCGGACGGCTTGCCACCGCCGATACCGAGCCGGTCACGGTCGCCGAGCGCGAGCCCTGGTTCCGCACCTTCGACCCTGCCAGCCGCCCCCTGTGGGTGCTGGAGGACGCCGGGGAGGTCCGGGCATGGTTGAGCCTGAAGTCCTTCTACGGGCGCCCCGCCTACCACCGGACGGTCGAATCGGCCGTCTACGTCGCTCCCGGGCACCAGCGCAGGGGCTATGCCGGCCGCCTGCTGGCGCACGCCCTTGAGGCCGCCCCGGGCCTTGGTATCGCCTCCATCCTGGCCTTCGTGTTCGCGCACAACGAGCCCAGCGTGGCGCTTTTCATGCGGCACGGCTTCGCCGGCTGGGGGCGGCTGCCGCGGGTGGCCGAGCTCGACGGCCTCGAACGCGACCTCCTCATCCTGGGCCGCCGCCTGTGAGGACCTACCTCGACCTCCTCGCCCACGTGCTCGAGCACGGCGCACGCAAGGAGGACCGCACTGGAACAGGCACGCGCTCGGTCTTCGGCTACCAGATGCGCTTCGACCTCGCGGAGCGCTTCCCGCTGCTCACCACGAAGAAGGTCCACACGAAGAGCGTGATCCACGAGCTGCTCTGGTTCCTCCAGGGCAGCACCAACGTGGAATACCTGCGCTCCAACGGCGTGACGATCTGGGACGAGTGGGCGGACGACCAGGGCGAGCTGGGGCCGGTTTACGGCCGCCAATGGCGCTCCTGGCCCACCCCCTCGGGCGAGCACGTCGACCAGATGGCCCAGGTCGTCGCGCAGATCCGCTCCAATCCCGATTCGCGCCGCCTCGTGGTCTCGGCCTGGAACGTGGCCGACATCCCGAAGATGGCGCTGGCGCCTTGCCACGCGCTGTTCCAGTTCTACGTGGCCGAGGGCAGGCTCTCCTGCCAGCTGTACCAGAGGAGCGCCGACATCTTCCTCGGCGTGCCCTTCAACATTGCGTCCTATGCCCTCCTCACCTTGATGGTCGCGCAGGTAACGGGCCTCAAGCCGGGCGAGTTCGTTCATACGCTCGGTGACGCGCATCTGTATCTCAACCACCTCGAGCAGGCCAAGCAGCAGCTCGCTCGCGCCCCGCGTGCGTTGCCCGTGATGCGGCTCAATCCCGAGGTGAAGGACCTGTTCGCGTTCAAGTACGACGATTTCCGGCTCGAAGGCTACGACCCGGAACCGGCGATCCGCGCACCGATTGCCGTATGAGGCGCGCATGATCCGATCCTTCGTGGTCGCGGCCGCGCGCAACGGCGTCATCGGCCGCGGCAACGCCCTGCCCTGGCGGCTGCCCGAGGACCTTGCATTCTTCAAGCGGCTCACGATGGGGCACCCGATCATCATGGGGCGCAAGACCTACGAATCGATCGGCAAGCCGCTTCCCGGCCGACTCAACATCGTCGTCACGCGCTCCGCGTTCCAGGCTCCCGGATGCACGGTGGTGGATTCGCTTGAGGCCGCATACCGTGCCGCTGGCGATGCCGACGAAGTGTTCGTGATTGGCGGCGCGCAGATCTTCGAAGCCGCCCTGCCTTCGGCCGACCGCATCTACCTCACGGAAATCGAGTCCGCGATCGACGGCGACACGTACTTTCCCCGCTTCGATCGCTCGCAATGGTCCGAAAAGGAGCTCGGGCGCCACGGCGTGGACGAGAGCCATGCGCACCCGATGCGCATCGTGCGCCTCGATCGAAAGGCGCGGCGCTAGCGGTTCATGCCGGCCGAGTCGCGCGGCTCGATGCGCGCGATGACCTTCGATGCAACGATCCCGCGGTCGTCGATCATCACCGAGAAGTCCGCAAGGTAGCCCCAGGTATCGCGGAAGCGGTAGTCCCAGGCATGCTGCTTCAGGTTCTCGAAGCGGGCGACACGATACGGGGGGCCGATCATCCGGCGCACGTCCTCGCGCGTGGTGATTCCTGCCTGGATGCGATGGAAGGTGTCGTCGGTGAGAACCTGCTCGACGCGCTGGACCGAGCCACCCCGCGTATACACCATGAAGGTCTGCGTGCCGAGCGGCCCGGTCGGATAGACGAGCTGGCGCGTACCGTCGGAATGGTCGAATTCCAGCGTCGGCTGACCCAGGGCGCGCCGTGCGTCCGCTTCGGGCGCGCCCGGGCGAACCCCACCCAGGGCGCACGCGCCGATCGCCAACGCGGCGGCTGCAACAACGGTGATTCGAAGCATCGTAGACCTTCCTCTGTGCGGCTAAAACTTCGGACCGGTGGATGTTCCCCGGCGTTCGCGCAGTGAAATGCAAAAGACAAAAGGGCCTGCGCGATGGCAGGCCCTGAGGTCACTGGTAGGGCGTACTGGATTCGAACCAGTGACCAACGGATTAAAAGTCCGCTGCTCTACCAGCTGAGCTAACGCCCCGGAAAAGGGTGAAATTATAGCGGTTTCCCGCTGCCGAGGGCATCACGCGAAGGCGAAGAAGGCGCGTCCACTAGCCCTCGCGCATCATTCTCCAGTACTGGTACTTCATCGTCGCCGCCGACCCCGCGATGATGGCGAGGAA
>JBKJYC010000249.1:0-5547 GCA_046715885.1 Usitatibacter sp. | reverse complement strand
ATTCCGGGGTGGGTGCTGGGGCGGTTCTAGAGGAGACGCACGATGGCAAGCAAGTCCGCGGAGGTCGCGTTCAGCGACGCCGTCAGGAAACATACTTCAACCACCAGGACGCAGGTGAAGCAGCTCGTGGTCAAGGCGCGCGCCGCCCAGGCCGTCTACGACTCGTTCTCGCAGGAGCAAGTGGACGCCATCGTCAAGGGCATCGGCAAGTACGTGTACGACAATGCCGAGGCCCTGGCGCGGATGGCGGTCGATGAGACCGGAATCGGCCTGTACGAGGACAAGATCCTCAAGAACCGGGGCAAGGCCCGCAACATCTGGAACCACCTCAAGAGCAAGAAATCACGCGGGGTCATCAAGGAAGTCCCCGAGTCCAACATGGTGCTGGTCGCCAAGCCGATGGGCGTGGTGGGTGCCGTGACGCCCGTGACCAATCCGATCGTCACACCGATGTGCAACGCGATGTTCGCGCTCAAGACCGGCAACGCCGTGATCTTCGCCCCGCATCCCAAGGCGGAGGAATGCACCCGGCATCTCACGAACGCATTCATGGAGGTGGTCAAGGCGTGCGGCGGACCCGACCACCTGGTTCAGATGATCTCGAACGGTTCGGTCGAAACGACCCAGGAGCTGATGAAGGACGTGGACGTGGTCGTGGCCACGGGCGGCGGCGCCATGGTGCGGTCGGCCTACTCCTCGGGCAAGCCGTCGTACGGAGTCGGCGCCGGCAACGTGCCGGTCATCATCGATCGCGACGTGGACCTCGGGGAAGCGGCGGAGAAGATCGTTGCCGGTGCGGCGTTCGACAACGGCATCATCTGCTCGCGCGAGCAGTTCGTCCTCACCCCGGAAGAGCGTTACGAGGACACGATCCGATCCTTCATCGCGACCGGCAAGGTCTGGTTCACCGCCGACAGGCACCAGGTGCAGAAGCTCCGTGACGTCGTGCTCCCGGGCGGGCATCTGAACAAGGACGTGGTCGGCAAGTCACCGAGGCAGATCGGCGCCAAGGCCGGGATCGACATTCCGGCAACCGTGCGGATCATCCTGCTGCCTGCGGACGGGGCCGGCACGGCGGACGTCCTCGCCAAGGAAAAGCTCTGCCCGGTCGTCGCCATCCTCGCGTACAAGACGTTCGCGGACGCGGTAGCCGCGGCGAAGGCCAACCTGCTGGTGGAGGGAGCCGGCCATTCGGCGGCGCTGCATTCGAACAATGACGCCCATATCCGCTACACGGGCCTCGAGCTGCCGATCAGCCGCCTGGTGGTCAACCAGGCATCGGCGCTCAGCGCCGGCGGTTCATTGACGAACGGCTTCGCGCCCACGACCACGCTCGGCTGCGGCTCCTGGGGCGGCAACTCGATCTCGGAGAATCTCGACTACAAGCACCTGATGAACGTGTCTCGCATCGGAATGGTCATTGCGGACCGGAAGATCCCGACGGACGCGGAAATCTGGGCCTGAGCATCAGCGCGGGAGGAACCGGCCCGCATCGGAGCGCAAGCGTTCGAGCATCGCGTCGCAGCTGCGGGCGCTCGGGCTGATCCCGGAGCTGGCCGCGGAATTCAAGGAGACGTTCGGCCACGACTCCGGCGGGTTGACCTGCGCGGCTCGCGAGCTCGTGCGCCTCGTGCGCGGCGGCCACGTTCTTCTCGGCGATGAGCTTGGGGAACTTCTCCACCTCGACCGTGAATCCGGATCTGGAACAAGTACGCCCTCCCTAGCCAACCCATCGTGGGCGCAATGCCGGGAGCGACTTTGATTCAGGTCAACAACTCGCCGACGCGGGCGGGATCCTCAAGTCGGGCCGAGCACCGCGATCCTCGCTGGTTTGTGCCGCGCCCGATTGCGATCGTCAAGCCAATGCGGGCGCTTGGCCGAGAGATGGCGATTTCCGACCCCCTATCACCGAGTGCACCGCCCCAATGACCGCGGCTTCGTTGAACGGTTTCGCGATATGGGCCTTGAAGCCGGACTCGCGCGCGCGCTTGCGGACCGCTTCGCCGGCCAAACCGGACATGGCCACGACGGGCGGATGGGCCCGCGAGGAGTTCCGATGAAGTTCCCGGATGAACTCGAATCCATCCATCCGTGGCATTCGCAAGTCACACATCACGAGATCGGGATCGGTGTCTCGAGCCATCTTCAGCGCTTCGCGTCCATCATGGGCGACGGCCACCTTCGCACCGAGGAGTTGGAGGAGGGCGCGCAGTGCGTCGCGTGCATCATCGGAGTCGTCGACCACGAGAATGGCTAGGCCCGCGAGCGCCAGGGTGGAAGGTTCTGCGCCTTGCGGCGCCGCGTCTTGGAGTTTCGATATTTCGTCCGCGAGAGGCAGCCGGACCATCACTTCAGTGCCGTGACCCTCCCCGCCGGCGCTGGAGATGCTCACCGTTCCGTCGTGAAGCTCGGTGAGCCGCTTTACCAAGGCGAGGCCGATCCCGAGGCCCTCGTGCTCGCGGCGCGTGCCCTGCTCCTGCTGCCGGAAAATTTCGAACACGAACGGGAGGAATTCGGGCGCGATTCCCTTTCCAGTGTCGGCCACCACGACCATCGCATCGTTCGCTTCCCTGGTGAGGGTCACGCGAATGCTGCCGCCGGCTGGCGTGAACTTGACGGCGTTGGTGAGGATATTCCTGAAGACCTGTTGCAGCCGGCCGGTATCGCCCCTTACGCGCAAGGGCTCACTGGCGTCGATCAGCTCGAGGCGGATCGCTTTCTTCTCCACATCGCGGGCGCAAGTTTCGAGGGCCGCACGAACCAACGCCGTCAAGTCGTGAACCTGCAGATCGAGCCTCACCGAGCCGTGCGTGATCAGGTTGATGTCGAGAAGATCTTCGATCATCCGGCTCTGCAGCAGGACGTTGCGCTCGATGACCTCGGCGGCCGTGCGCACCTGTTCCGAGCCTTCGTGTCTCTTCAGGACGCTTGCCCAGCCCAGGATCGGCGCCAGCGGCGTGCGCAGCTCATGCGACAGCACCGCCAGAAAATCGTCCTTCGCCGTGTCCGCCGCTTTCAGCTTTGCCGCCGCCTCTTCGTATTGGCGCGTTCGAAGGTTTTCCTGGAGCAGCGCGTCCCCGAGTACCTGGAGCAACTCGCCACACAGCTTGAGACGCCGGGCGGGCATCGGAGGTTGCCTCCGCGTGAGGTCCCAAAGCCGATTGAACGGCACCTGGGCGGATTGGGCCCAGCGTTGGACCGCGCCAACCTGGGAGAACGTCGCGAGCGCGTACCCGGCAACCGCGGCGCCCACGATAGCGCCGTCGAGAACGAGCGAGGTGCCGACGACGGTCAAGCCCTTCTCGGCGGTGATCACCGCCGGACGAGCGCCGGTCTGCCTCAGGCAAAGGCCCGCGCATTCGGAAAACAGACCGGTCTCGTAGGCGAACTCCTGGAACAACGTGTAGAGCGCCGTGGGATGCGCGGCGGCCAGCACGACTCTCCCATCGACGCTGAACAACTCGACGGAGAGCCCGGTCACCGCGGTGTATTTTTCCAGGGCCGGTTTCCAGAGGTCCGAGCCGAACAGCATGGCGTCCACGGGTTGCCTATTGCTCGGATTTCGGCGAAGACGGCGGCCGGCGTTCGGGCGAGCGCGAGATCAGGCCGAAATAGCCGGAGAAAGCCGTCTTCGGCAGCGGCAGTTGCCGAGGCAGCACGCGCATGCCCTGACCGTTCACGACCTCGCACTCGCGGGTCACCCGAATGACGGGGTTCGACCGCATCTTCGCCACCGTCAACCCAAGCCGGAAGGTGTCCCCGAGCTCGATGAAGTTCATGAGCACGATGTTGTCGACCAGGGAGCTCATGGCGAGGCCACCCATCATCCGGGACATGCCGAGCATCTCCGGGTTCTCGTGGTTGTAGATGGCCGCGACCTGATGCTCCTTCATCAGCGCCACCAGCGCATGGAAGAAGTCGCGGAACAAGCGGCCCTCGGTACCGAGGCTGGTGCCGTAGGTCGAGATGCTGTCGATCACCACGCGCGTCGGTTTGAACTCTTCCACCATCTGTTCGATTCGATGAAAGTGGTGGTCGATCTCGATTTCCTGCGGCGCGTCGTAGTGAAGGCGAACTACGCCGCGATCGATCGCCGGCTGCAGGTCGATCCCGATGCTCATCCCATTTCGCAGGATCTGCGGCACCTGCTCGTCGAGCGACAGCATCAGGCTGCGCTCGCCGAGTCGAGCGCCTTCGGCCATGTAATGCAGGGCCATCACGCTCTTGCCGACGCCCGATATCCCGGCCACCACGGTCGTGCTGCCCAGGAAGTAGCCGCCATTGACCAATTCATCGAGACCGGGAACGCCGGTGGTAACCCGCGTGGTTGGATCGAAAGCCGCCGCCCGCCCACGGTTCGCGACACGGGGCGCCTGAACCCGGCGATACACCTCGATCCCGTGTCCATTCACGATCCTGAAGGAATGGCGCCCCATCTGAAACTCATGCCCGCGCGACTTCACGATCTCGATCGAGCGGCTCGAGGCGCGCAGGTTTTCGTCGATCCTGAGCCTGATGACCGTATCGGCGACCGATTCCTCCAGTGGCGAGGCGCCATCGCCGGGCATCGCGACCGCCTCGAGGCTCATGACGGCAGTCAGGTTTTCGCGTTGCAGGCCTTGCACCAGGATAAGGAAGGTGTCGCGGGAATCGTGCTCGCCGGCAGGGATCAGGCCTGCGCCGCCGTCGATGAAAATCCGCCGGGCATTGATCTTGTTTGCTTCCTCGATCAGCAGGCTGTCGGCTTGCTGGAGTTCCTGGAAGAACACCTCGCGCGTGGTGAAAATGATCTTCAGGAGCCCGGTGCGCTCCAGCTCCGGCAGGTCCCAGCCCAACCCGGCGGCGTCGCGCGCCAGCTTGTCGGGCGAACTTTCGAACACCACGATGACCGCGGGTTCGCCGAACTCCTTGGCCCCCCGGTACGCGAACTCGGTCCCCAGCGTCGTCTTGCCGCTGCCGATCGCTCCCTCGATCAGGATGACATTGCCACGCGGAATTCCGCCAGAGAGTATCGAGTCAAGCCCGCTGATACCGGTCCTGACGAATTCGGCTTCAGGCATGGCCATCGTTGCAACTCCTTGGGTCGGGCGGCCTTCGGGATGGGCACTCCGCGGCGCATGCCGGCGGCTGGCGAGGAAGGCATCTGCCGAAGGATAGCGCGGATTCCCGGAGCGGTCTGTTCGACAGCGCACCAAGCTCGTTGGATTCGCAGATCGCCGGCGTGGGGCTCGCCGGCCGGGCCCGCAAGAGCCGCTGGCCGGCGCGGCTGGACCTCGCCCAGAGCGCCAGCGGCCTCATCCTCGCGCTCTTCTATGGGGCCACATGCTCTTCGTCTCGTCGATCCTGCGCGGCAAGGACGCGATGTGGACGATCACCAAGTTCTTCGAGGGCTACTTCCTCTTCGGGACCTCGTACCCCTGGGATTCTCGTCATCGAAGGCTGCCGCGGCGACGGGGTCTGCTGAAAGACGTCGACGGCCCCCGCTTCATGCCCGACTACGAGCCCGAGAAGAAAGAGCTCGCCTCGCGCGACGTGGTCTCGCGGCGC
>JBKJYC010000248.1:0-4557 GCA_046715885.1 Usitatibacter sp. | reverse complement strand
GATCAGGGTCAGATCCGGATCTGACCCTGATCTGACCCCATATAATCGCGGGATGGCCGTCAACCTCCATCCCCCGAAACCCGAAGAGCTGCTCTCGATCGCCGGCGTGCGCCTGGGCATCGCGACGGCGGGCATCCGCAAGCCCGGCAAGAAGGACCTGCTGCTGGTTGCCATCGACGAGGGCGCCCGCGCGGCCGGCGTCTTCACGCAGAATCGCTATTGCGCGGCTCCTGTGATCGTCTCGCGCGAGCACCTCGGCACGAAGAGCCAGATTCGCGCGCTCGTGGTGAACACGGGCGTGGCCAACGCGGGCACCGGCGAGACGGGGCTCGCCAACGCGCGTGCCGCGTGCGTGGCGGTTGGAGAAGCGCTCGGCGTGAACACCGACCAGGTGCTGCCGTTCTCCACCGGCGTGATCATGGAGCCTTTGCCCATCGACCGGTTGATCGCGGGCATCCCGCATTGCGTGGACGACCTCGCCGCCGACAATTGGGCGTCTGCGGCCGAGGCCATCATGACGACCGATACCGTGCCCAAGGCCGTCTCCCGCCAGGTAGTCATCGACGGCCACACCGTCACCGTGACCGGCATCGCCAAGGGCGCGGGGATGATCCAGCCGAACATGGCCACGATGCTGGGCTTCATCGCGACGGATGCCTGCGTGGGCGGCGACACGCTCGCCGACCTCACGCGTCTCGTGGCCGACCGCTCCTTCAACGTGATCACCATCGACGGCGACACCTCGACCAACGACGCGCTGGTCATCGTGGCCACCGCGCGCGCGGGCAACGCCAAGATCATCGGCGAGGGCACCGCGGAGTTCGTGCACCTCGCCGAAACGGTGACCGAGGTCGCCCAGGCGCTGGCGCAGGCCATCGTGCGCGACGGCGAGGGCGCGACCAAGTTCATCACCATCGTCGTGGAGGAGGGCGGCACTGGCGACGAATGCGTGCGCGTGGCCAAGCGCATCGCCCACTCGCCGCTGGTGAAGACGGCGTTCTTCGCGTCGGACCCGAACCTCGGGCGCATCCTCGCCGCCATTGGCAACGCCGGCATCGCCGACCTCGACCCCGGGAAGGTCACTCTGTACCTTGGCGACGTCCTGGTCGCCGAGAAGGGCGGGCGTGCGGCGAGCTACACGGAAGAGCAGGGCAAGCGCGTGATGAAGGGCGCGGAGATCACCGTGCGCGTCGGCCTGGGGCGCGGCCTCGAGACGGCGACCGTGTGGACCTGCGATTTTTCCTACGACTACGTGAAGATCAATGCCGACTACCGCAGCTAGGCCGGTGCGCGAGAACTCGCCGTCTTCGTGGATCCGGCGCCCCGCGCGCTACCTCGAGATTCATCGTCCCAACGTCCATGCGCCGGCCGCCTGAGGGCATCCCGATGGCCGATCCGAAAAGCACCACTCCGCACCTCGAGCACTACTACGCCGGGCGTGCCGCCGAGTACGAGAAGGTCTATGCGAAACCCGAGCGCCAGGCGGAGCTCGCATGGCTGCGCAACCGCATTCCCGAGCTGCTGCGCGGACGCACCGTGCTCGAGGTGGCCTGCGGCACCGGCTACTGGACGCAGCACATCGCGCGCGCGGCGCGCGCCGTCTATGCGTGCGACATCAACGAGCCGGTCCTCGAGATCGCGCGCGACAAGGGCTTGCCGTCGAACACCCATTTCTTCCGCGCCGACGCGGTCGCGCTGGACGGCGTGCCCACGGGTTGCAACGCGGCCTTCGCCGGCTTCTGGTGGTCGCACGTGAAGAAGTCCGAACTGGCGAAGTTCGCCGCCAACCTCGCCGCCAAGCTGGCGCGCGGTTCCGAGGTCGTCATCCTCGACAACACGTTCACCAACTGGAGCTCCACGCCACTTTCGCGCCGGGACGCGGAGGGCAACTCCTACCAGATGCGCAAGCTCGACAACGGGCAGTCCTTCGAGATCCTGAAGAACTTTCCCACCCCCGCCGAGCTCACCGAGGCCGTGCGTCCGGTGGCGCACGAGGCGCGCCTGGAAGCGCTGCAGTACTACTGGCTGCTCGTCTTCCGCCTGAAATGAGCGCCGACTGGAGCCGCCTCGCCGCGAAGCTGGAGGCGCTCGTCGAGCGCATCGAGGCGATCCTGCCGCCGACGCAGGCCGCACCCGATTGGAAAGCGGCGACCGCGTTCCGCTGGCGCAAGCGCAACAACCGCGGCTTCCTCGCCCCGGTGCTGCATCCGCACTCCATCGCCTTCGCCGACCTGAAGGACATCGACGACCAGAAGCGACGCCTGCGCGAGAATACCGAGCAGTTCGTCGCCGGCCGCCCGGCCAACAACGTGCTGCTCACCGGCGCGCGGGGCACGGGCAAGAGCTCGCTGGTGAAGGCGGCGCTCGACGAGTTCGCGAGGAAGGGCCTGCGAGTGATCGAGGTGGACAAGGGTGACCTCGTGGACCTGCCCGACATCGTGGACCTGGTGGCTGGCCGCAAGGAACGCTTCATCGTCTTTTGCGACGACCTCTCGTTCGAGGCGAGCGACCCGGGGTACAAGTCGCTCAAGGTGGCACTCGACGGCTCGATCGCGGGCGCGGCCGACAACCTGCTGATCTACGCGACCTCGAACCGCCGCCACCTGATGCCGGAGTTCATGCAGGAGAACCTGGAGGCGCGGCACGTCGAGGGCGAGATCCATCCGGGCGAGACGACGGAAGAGAAGATCTCGCTGTCCGAGCGCTTCGGCCTCTGGCTCTCGTTCTACCCGTTCGACCAGGAACAGTACCTCGACATCGCGACGCACTGGGTCACGAACCTGGGCGGCAGGGACAGCGACGAGATGCGCAAGGCGGCGCTCCTCTGGACGCTGGAGCGCGGGTCGCGAAGCGGTCGCGTGGCGTGGCAGTTCGCGCGCGATTACGTCGGGCGAAAGAAGCGTTGACGGCGCTCACCGAAGTCGCGGCCGCCGTCATCGAAAGGCCCGACGGCACTTTCCTGCTCGCGCAGCGCCCCGCCGGGAAGCCCTACCCCGGCTACTGGGAGTTTCCCGGCGGCAAGATCGAGGCCGGCGAGGAGCCGCGGCGCGCGCTCGATCGCGAGCTCGAGGAAGAGCTGGGCATCCGCGTGGCCGAAGCCTCGCCCTGGATCACGCGCGTGTATGAGTACACGCACGCGACCGTGCGGCTGCACTTCTTCCGCGTGACCGCCTGGGAAGGGGAGCCGCGGCCGCTCGAGGACCAGGCGATCGCGTGGCAGGCCGCCCAGGAGCCCGAGGTCGCGCCGATGCTCCCCGCCAACGCGCCGGTGCTCGCGGCCCTGCGGCTTCCGGCGGTCATGCTGGTGTCCGACGCCGAAGCGCTCGGTATCGACGGCTGGGTGATCCGGCTCGCCGCGCGCGCGCTCGAGGAGAAGGTGCTGGTGCAGATCCGCGAGAAAGGCGCGGAGCGCCTTCGCGTGCAGCATTTCCTCCAGCGCGTCCTCGCGCGCACCGGCGCCTTGGGGGCGCGCGTCGTGGTGAACAGCGACTGCGGCGCCTTCCCGCAGTCGAGCGGCGTGCATCTCACCTCGGCCGCGCTGATGGCCGCAACGGCACGGCCGGCGGGCGACCTGGTCGGTGCGTCGGCGCACAACGAGATCGAGCTGGAGCAGGTGGCGCGGCTCGGGCTCGACTATGCGGTTGTCGGCCCGGTGAATCCCACGCCGTCGCACGGTGGCGCGATCCCGATGGGATGGGCGCGCTTCGAGGCATTGATCCGCGACCGGCCGGTGCCCAGCTATGCGATCGGCGGGCTCAACCGAGCCGACCTGGCGGAGGCGAAGCGGCGCGGCGCGCACGGCGTCGCGTTGCGCGGCGCGGCCTTCGAGCCGCGGTCTGCCTAGCGGGCCTGCGCTAGGAACTCCTCCAGCATCCGGTTGAATTCATCCGGCTGGTCGAGGTGGGGCCAATGGCTGGTGCCCGCGATGTGCCGATGCGGCACGCCGCGCTCCAGCTTGTGCAGGTCGAAGGGCTGTTCCTCGCCCGCGGTGATGGAGAGCTTCGGCCCAGGGTAGCGCCGCAGCGCCGCGAAAGCAGGTGGGGTGCCATGGCTCGGATTCTCCGAGCCGTTCGACGCCGCCCGCGCGCGGCGGTTCCTGGGCGCGCCCGGAGAACGCTTCGGCATCGGCGCTCTTGTGCTCGGCCCGGCTTGCATGGCCGCCGCAGGCGCACGCGAGAGACTTCGTCGCGTCGTACGGCCTCGGTGCTAGGCCGGGGCCGCGCGAGCCAACTTGGTGCGAAGCTCGCGCGGGCCGGCGCAGAGGTCGTGCGCTCCCGCGTCCATCAACTCTTCACGCGACCCGTAGCCCCATAGGGCGCCCAGCGCGTGGAGCCCATGGTGGCGCGCGGCAATCATGTCCGCGCCGCGGTCCCCGACCATGGCAGTGCCCGCGGATGCGAGGCCGTGGTGCGCGAGGAGATGCGCCAGGAGGTCGCGCTTGTCCTCGCGCGTCCCGTCGAGCTCGCAGCCGTGCACCGCGTCGAAGTGCGGCTCGAGGCCGAAGTGGCGCACGATGCGCAGCGCGTACACGAGCGGTTTCGAGGTCGCCACGAAGAG
>JBKJYC010000247.1:0-3853 GCA_046715885.1 Usitatibacter sp. | reverse complement strand
GAACGTGGCTTACGGGCTGGTGAACCGCGGCATGGCGGCGGAAAAGCGCGCCGCGCGCGTGAAGGAGCTGCTGGAGCTGGTCGGGCTCCCGGAAAGCGGCGCCAAGTATCCGAGCCAGCTCTCCGGGGGCCAGCAGCAGCGCATCGCCATCGCGCGGGCGCTCGCGACCTCGCCCAGCCTGCTGCTGCTGGACGAGCCGCTGTCCGCGCTCGATGCGCGGGTGCGCGTGCGGCTGCGCGGCGAGATCCGCAGCCTGCAGCAGCGCGTGGGCATCACCACCATTCTGGTCACCCACGACCAGGAGGAGGCGCTCTCCATGGCCGACCGCATCGTGGTGATGAAGGACGGCGAGATCGAGCAGATCGGCTCGCCCTCGGAGGTGTACGGGCGGCCGGCGACCCCGTTCGTCGCGGACTTCGTCGGCAAGACCAACCTGCTGCCCGCCACGCGCAGCGGCGAGGACCGGGTGCAGGTGGGCGAGCAGCGCTTCCAGTGCCCGTCGCTCGACGGCGTGGCGAACGGCGCCCCGCTGCGGCTCTTCTTCCGGCCCGAGGACGTCCAGGTGCGCGGCGTCAACGGCGCCACCGCCAACTCCGCGACCGCCGTGGTGGAGAAAGTGGAATTCCTCGGCGCGTACTCGCGCGTTTCGTTCCGCTTGAACGGCATCGACCAGGTCCTCACCGCCGACCTGTCGCTGAACGACATGGCGGAGTTCCAGCCCAAGCCCGGCGACACGCTTCGCGTGGCGGTGCCGGCCGATCGGCTGCGGATTTTCGCATGAGCGTGGGACGGTGCCGATGAGCGCGCTGGCGCGCGTCGTGCCGGCGCTGGGCGCGTCCCTCGAGGTCCATTGGACCGACCGCATCGCCCACGCGGTGCTGATCGCCGCCGGGCTGGCCCTGGCCGTCTTCCTGCTCTTCCCGCTCGCGACCATCCTGATCAAGAGCGTGCAGGACAAGGCGGGCGAGTTCATCGGGCTCGCCAATTTCGCCGGGTACTTCAGGACCCCGGCGCTCGCCCGGTCGATCTGGAACAGCGTCTGGGTCTCCTCGCTGGTGACGCTGGTGACCATCCCGCTCGCGTTCGTGTTCGCCTACGGCCTCACCCGCAGTTGCATGCGCTTCAAGGTGCTGCTGCGCAACGTGGCCCTGGTGCCGATCCTGGCGCCCTCGCTCCTGGCCGCGATCTCGTTCATCTTCTGGTTCGGCAACCAGGGCGTCCTCAAGGCGCTGCTGGGCGGCGGCCAGATCTACGGCGCGCCGGGCATCGTGATCTCGCTCGTGTTCGCCACTTTCCCGCACGCGCTGATGATCCTGGTCACGGCGCTCTCGCTCACCGACGCGCGTCTCTACGAGGCGGCGGACGCGCTCGGCACCTCCGCACCGCGCAAGTTCTGGACCATCACCATTCCGGGAGCCAAGTACGGACTGATCAGCGCCGCGATGGTCGTCTTCACCTATGCGATCAGCGATTTCGGCATCCCGAAGGTGATCGGCGGCAACTTCAACATGCTCGCCACCGACATCTTCAAGCTGGTCATCGGCCAACAGGATTTCTCCAAGGGCGCCGTGGTGGGGATCATCCTGTTGCTGCCCGTCGCGGTGACCTACGTCGTGGACTGGTGGGTGCAGAAGCGCCAGTCGGCGTTGCTTTCCTCGCGCTCGGTGCCGTATGTTCCGCGCGGCTCGCGCGGGTTCGACTGGGCGATGACGGCGTATTGCGTGTCGATCGCGCTGCTCCTGCTCGCCGTGCTCGGCATGGCGATCTACGCCTCGTTCGTGAAGCTCTGGCCGTACAACTTCTCGATGTCGCTCGACCATTACCGCATGGGGCTGGTCGAGGCGGGCATTTTCGGCGCCTACGTGAACAGCGTGACGCTGGGGTTCTGGGTCGCCACGGCCGGCGCCGCGTTCATCTTCGTAGTCGCCTACCTGCTCGAGAAGACGCGCGGCCTCCACGCGTGGCGGCCCCTGGTGCGCCTGATGGCGGTGCTGCCCATGGGCGTGCCCGGCATGGTGCTGGGCCTGGGCTACATCTTCTTCTTCGTCGAGGCCGGCAACCCGCTGCATTTCCTGTACGGCACGATGGCGATCCTCGTGATCAACACCGTCGTTCACTACTACACTTCGTCGCACCTGACGGCGGTGACGGCGCTCAAGCAGATCGACAACGAGTTCGAGAGCGTGTCCGCCTCGCTGAAGGTGCCGTTCTGGCGCACCTTCTTCAAGGTGACGGTGCCCGTGTGCCTGCCCTCGATGCTGGACATCAGCCGCTACCTGTTCGTGAACGCGATGACCACCGTCTCGGCGGTGGTGTTCCTGTACTCGCCCAAGACCACGCTGGCCTCGGTGGCGATCGTGAACCTGGACGAGGCCGGTGACATCGGCGCGGCCGCCGCCATGGCTACGCTGATCGTCGCTACCTCGGCGCTGGTGTGCGTCGCCTATTACTTTCTGCAGGTGTGGCTCGACCGCCGCACCCAAGCCTGGAGAGCCCCATGATCCGCGGAAACGACCCCATCCTCCTCACCCCCGGCCCGCTCACCACCTCGCTCGAGACCAAGCAGGCGATGCTTCGCGACTGGGGCTCGTGGGACGCGTCCTTCAACGCGATCACGGCATCGATCTGCGCGGACCTGGTCGAGGTGGTGCACGGGTCGGCCACGCACGTGACGGTGCCGTTGCAGGGCAGCGGGACGTTTTCCGTCGAGGCGACGCTCTCGAACCTCGTGCCGCGGTCCGGCAAGGTCCTGGTGCCGCAGAACGGCGCCTATTGCCAGCGCATCCTGAAGATCCTCAAGTACATCGGCCGCGCGCATGCCGCGATCGACATCGCCGAGGACAAGCATCCCACCGCCGCGCAGGTCGAGGAGGCCTTGAAGGCCGATCCCGCGATCACGCACGTGGCCCAGGTCCACTGCGAGACCGGCACCGGGATCCTCAATCCGCTCGCCGAGATCGCCGAGGTTTGCGCGCGGCACGGCAAGGGGCTGATCGTCGATGCCATGAGCTCGCTGGGCGCCATCGACATCGACGTCTCGCGCTACCCGGTCGATGCCGTGGTCGCCGCCTCGGGAAAATGCATCGAGGGGCCGCCCGGCATGGGCTTCGTGATCGCGCGCAAGTCGGTGCTGGAGAAGTGCCAGGGCAACTCGCATTCGCTCGCCCTGGACCTGTACGACCAGTGGACCTACATGCAGAAGACGACGCAGTGGCGCTTCACGCCGCCCACCCATGTGGTGGCCGCGTTTCGCGTGGCGCTCGACCAGTTCAAGGCCGAGGGTGGCGTGACGGCGCGCGGCGCGCGTTACCGGAAGAATTGCGAGACGCTGATCGAGGGCATGGGCGCGCTCGGCTTCCGCACGTTCCTCGCGCGCGACGTGCAGGCGCCCGTCATCGTCACCTTCCACGCGCCTGGCGATCCAGCCTACACGTTCAAGGACTTCTACGAGCGCGTGAAGGCGCGGGGCTACATCCTCTATCCGGGCAAGCTCACGCAGGTGGAGACTTTCCGCGTGGGATGCATCGGCGCCATCGACCACAACGAGATGCGCAATGTCGTTTCCGCGGTGGCGCAGACCCTGAAGGAGATGGGCGTCACCAAGATCGCGCCTCTGCGCGCCGCCGCCTAGGTCAGGCCAATTTCCTTTCGAAGCGGGCCTCGCCGTCGGCGTTGAGGCCGTCCAAGCGCCAGCCCGCGGCGCGGTAGAAGCGCTCCGCCCGCGTCCCCGGCTGGGTCGTGAGCCAGAGCTTTCGCACGCCCTGTGCGTGGAGCCAGCCCAACATCTCTTCATGCAGCCTGCGCCCGTACCCGCGGCGCTCGTGGCCGGGGAGCACGAAGAGCGCCCAGATAT
>JBKJYC010000246.1:0-3677 GCA_046715885.1 Usitatibacter sp. | reverse complement strand
TGCTTCTTCAGCACGCGGATCGCCGTGGGCGAGGAGAACATCGACGTCACCTTCCAGTCCTGCACGATCTTCCACCAGACGCCCGCGTCGGGACGCATCGGCACGCCCTCGTACATGATCGTCGTGGAGCCGTTGATGAGCGGACCGTAGACGATGTACGAGTGGCCCACGACCCAGCCGATGTCGGAGGTGCAGAAGTACGCGTCGCCCGGCTTGGAGCAGAAGATCTGCTGCATCGAGGCTGCCAGCGCCACCGCGTAACCGCCGGTATCGCGCTGCACGCCCTTGGGCTGGCCGGTGGTCCCGCTCGTATAGAGGATGTACGAAGGCTCGTTGGACTCGAGCCAGGTGACCGGCACGTTCGCATCCATGTGCTTGCCGCGCAGCTGCGCGTAGTCGAGGTCGCGCCCGGGCGTCATCGTGAGGGACTTGTCGAGCCCGCGGTTGGCGACGATCACCTTCACCGGGGGCGATTTCGCGAGCCGGATGGCCTCGTCCACCAGGGGCTTCAACGCGATCATCCTGCCCATGCGCATGCCCGCGTCGCCGGTGACCATCACCTTCGGGCGCGCGTCGTCGATGCGGGCGGCGAGGCTGGCCGCGGCAAAGCCGCCGAACACCACCGAGTGGATCGCGCCCAGGCGCACCGTCGCCAGCATGGCGAACACCGCCTCCGGCACCATCGGCATGTAGATCAGGACGCGATCGCCCTTCCCTACGCCCTGGTCGATCAGCGCGGCCGCGAAGCGGTTCACCTCCTCGTGCAGCTCGCGATAGGTGAAGCGCCGCTCTTCGTCGGTCTCGGTCGAGATCCACACCAGCGCGTACTGGGCGCCGCGCGTGGCGAGGTGGCGGTCGAGCGCGTTGTGGGCGAGGTTGGTCTCGCCACCCACGAACCACGAACGGAACGGGGGATTCGAGTACTCGAGCGTCTTGGCGAACGGCCGATGCCAGTCGATCATGCGGGCCTGATCGGTCCAGAAGCCCTCAGGGTCGTCCAGGGAGCGTGCGTGGAATTCTTTGTAGGTCGTCATGGAGTGGGAAAATCGAAAATCGGGGTCAGGGTAGAAATATCTTTCAAGGCGGGTGACTTGGGAAGATATTTCTACCCTGACCCCGACTTTTCGGTTACTCGGGCTTCGCGCCCGTCCGGCGCACAACGTCTTTCCACTTCTCGATGTCGGCGACGAGGAACTCCCGGAATTCCTGCGGCGCCCCGGCCACGATCGTCGTACCGTCCGCCTCCAGGCGCGCCTTGACCTCGGGAAGGCGCACCACGCGCCCCGCGGCGGCGTGCAGGCGGCGAACGACTTCCGGGGAAAGGCGCGCGGGCCCCAGCAGTCCGAACCAGGCGAAACTCTCATAGCCCGGCAGCGAATGCGCGATCGGCGGCACGCCCGGCAGCGCCGGCACGGGAATGGTGCCGGTGACCCCGAGCGCCTTGATGCGCCCGGACTGCACCTGCGGCAGCGCGTTGATCACGGGAGCGAACATGAGCTTCACCTGCCCGCCCAGCAGGTCGGCCAGCGCCGGCGCGCTGCCGGTGTACGGGATGTTGACGATGTCCACGCGCGCCATCGACTTGAAGAGCTCCCCCGACATGTGGATCGAGGTGCCGGAGCCGCCGACGGCGAACTCGAGCTTGCCCGGCTGCGCACTGGCGAGCGCGATCACGCCGCGCGCATCGTTCGCGGGAAAGTCCTTCGCGGCCACCAGGACCGAGGGGCCGCGCGCGAGCAGCATGATGGGCGTGAAGTCGCGCACCGGATCGAACGGCAGCCGCTCGCCGTAGAGCCCGGGGTTCACGCTGTGGCTGGTGTTGGTGAAGAGGAGCGTGTGGCCGTCCGGCTTGCTGCGCGAGACTTCCTTCGCGGCGAAGGTCGCACAGGCGCCGGGACGGTTCTCGACGAAGGCCGGCTGTCCGGTCTCGCGCGCGATCTCCTGCGCGACGAGGCGCGCGAGATAGTCGGTAGTGGCACCGGGCGGCACGCCCACCAGGATGCGGATCGGCCGCGACGCGAAGTCCTGCGCGCAGGCGGCCGATGCCAGGGCGAGCGATGCCAGCAGGACCGCGGCGAGGCGCATCACCGCCTCATCGATTCACGTCGACGACGAGGCGCCCGCGCACGCGGCCCGCGAGGATCTCCGGCGCGGCGGCGAGCGCGCCGGCGAGGTCGGTCTCCCGCGTCATCGACTCCAGCAGCGCCGGGTCGAGGTCCTTCGCGAGGCGCTTCCACGCTTCCTCGCGGATCGGCCGCGGCGCCGTCACGCTATTGATGCCCGCCAGCGTCACGCCGCGCAGGATGAAGGGCGCCACCGAAGTGGGCAGATCCATTCCCTGCGCGAGGCCGCACGCGGTGACCACGCCATTCGCCTTGCACTGCGCACACGCGTTCGCGAGCGTGTGGCTGCCCACGGAATCGACCACGCCGGCCCAGCGTTCCTTCTGCAGCGGCTTGCCCGGCGCCGAGAGCGCGGCGCGGTCCATGGTCTGCGTGGCTCCCAGCGCCTTCAGGTACTCGCTCTCGTTCAGGCGCCCGGTCGAGGCGACGACGCGGTAGCCCAGCCGGGCGAGGATCGCGATCGCCACGCTGCCGACCCCGCCCGAGGCGCCCGTCACCAGGATCTCGCCCGACTCCCTGCGCACGCCCAGCTCTTCGAGCTTCATGGTGCAGAGCATCGCGGTGAACCCCGCCGTGCCGATCGCCATCGCCTGCCGGGTGGTCATTCCCGCGGGCAGCCGCACCAGCCAGTCGCCCTTGAGGCGCGCCTTCTCGGCGAGGCAGCCCCAATGCGTCTCGCCCACGCCCCAGCTGGTGAGGATCACCTGGTCGCCCTTGCGGAACAGCGGATGGCGGCTCTCCTCGACCGTGCCCGCACCGTCGATGCCCGCGACCATCGGGAACTTGCGCACGACGGGCGAGGTGTCCGTCATCGCCAGCCCGTCCTCGTAGTTGATGCTCGAGTAGTCGACCTTCACGAGCACGTCGCCTTCCGGAAGCTCCTTCTCGTCGATTTCGGCGATGCGCGCCTTGAAGTCGGGGTCCTTCGTGAGGAGGATGGCTTTCATGGTTTCACCTGGAGCACCTGGGGATTGGTGGCGGAAGCGTGCTTCCGGGAAAAGTAGTCCTTGGACTGCATCTCGCGCAAGCGGCTGGCGGTCCGGGCGAACTCGTTGCGCACCATCTTCTGCGGGCCCGTGGCTTCGGTGGCGGGCGCCACCAGCTCCTCGGGCTGCACCTCGGCGGACAGGGCCAGCTTCACACGCTGGTCGTAGAAGACGTCCACCAGCCAGGTGAAGCGGCGCACGACGTCGGTCTTCTCCGGCTTCATCTGCGGCACCCCCGAGATCAGGACCGTGTGGTACGCGCTCGCGATCTCGAGGTAGTCCACCTGCGAGCGCGGCTTCTCGAAGAGCTCCGCGAACGCGAACCAGATGACGCCCTTCGCGCGCCGGCGGAAGGCGATCGCGCGCCCGCCGACCTCGATGGTGGCGTCCCGCGCGTAGCCGGCCTTGGTCATGGCCTCGAAGAACTTCGCGAGGTTGGCGTCGGCGTGCTCGTCGATGGGCGAGTAGTAGACCTTGAGCTCGTCCAGCAGGCGGCGGCGGTGGTCGGTCTTGCCGTCCAGGTTCAGGACATCGAGGCAGCGGTTGATCACGTCGATGGCGGGCAGGA
>JBKJYC010000245.1:0-6733 GCA_046715885.1 Usitatibacter sp. | reverse complement strand
GCGCGCGCGAGCATCCCGAAGAAGGCCATGTCGTCGATGAAGTAGCGCCGGAACATCCGCCGCGGCTCCTGCAGGAAGCGGTAGAACCATTCGAGCCCGGTCTTCTGCATCCACACCGGAGCGCGCTTCACGTGGCCCGCGGCCACGTCGAAGGTCCCGCCCACGCCCATGGCGAAGGGGATGCGCATGTGCGCCTGCCAGCGCGCGAGGAATTCCTCCTTCTTGGGCGAGCTGATCGCCACGAAGAGAATGTCGGCGCGCGCCGCGCGGATCTCCTCGACGACACCCTCTTCTTCCTCGGGCTTCCAGTATCCGTTGCGGTGCCCCGCGACCACGAGGCCCGGGTACTTCACCGGGTAGATCTGGTGGACGCGCGCCACGACGGCTTCCCTCGCCCCCAGCAGGAAGACGCGCCAGCCCTTCTCGGCGGCGCGCTTCATCAGGGCCTCGAACAGGTCCACGCCCGCCACGCGTTCCTTCAGCGGCATGCCCAGCATGCGCGAAGCCCACACCACGGGCATGCCGTCGGCGTTGATCAGCGCGCAGTCGTTGATGATGCGGCGCAGCTCCGGGTCCGAGCGCGCCTTGACCAGCTTGTCGACATTCACCACCACGTGCTGGTGCGGCTGTCCCGAGGCGATGAACGACTCGACCGCCTCCAGCGTTTCCGCCATGGACAGGTTGTCGACCGAGCAGCCGAGGACTTCGATGCGTGTCACGAGATCTCCCGGGCGAGGATGTCCACGATGCGCTCGGCCGCGCGCCCATCCCACAGGGGCGGGCGCCGTCCGCGCCGCGAGCGCCCGGCGATGGCCTCGCGCGCGGCCGCGATGACCGCTCCCGGCTCGGTGCCGGCGAGCACGTTGGTGCCTTGTTCCACGGTGATCGGCCGCTCGGTGTTCTCGCGCACGGTGACGCAGGGAACGCCCAGGGCCGTCGTTTCCTCCTGCAGGCCGCCGCTGTCGGTGAGCACCACGGCAGCATCCTTCCAGAGATGCAGGAAAGGCATGTACGCCTGCGGGCCGGTCAGCTCGACGTTCGGCCCGAGCTCCACGCCGAACTTCTGCATGCTGTTGCGCGTGCGCGGATGCACGGGGAAGACAAGCGGGATGTCCGAGCCCACGGCGCGAAGCGCCACGCCCATTCGCTCGAGAGCCTCGGCGTTGTCCACGTTCGAGGGGCGGTGCAGAGTCACCACGCCATAGCGTGCGTGCCGGCGCTTGATGGCATCGGTCTCGTAGCCGCTGGTGTCGGTGCGCGAGAGCTGCTCGGCCTGGTAGAGCAGGTTGTCGACCATCACGTTGCCCACGTCGTACACCTTGTCCATCGGCTTGCCCTCGTTCCTCAGGTGCTCGAGGCCGCTGGGCTCGGTGACGAAGAACCAGTCGGAGATCGAATCGGTCACGCGCCGGTTGATCTCCTCGGGCATTGCCATGTCGCCGCTTCGCAACCCGGCTTCCACGTGCGCGACGCGGATTCCGAGCTTCTTCGCGACGATCGAGCAGGCGAGGGTGGAATTCACGTCCCCCACGACCAGCACGGCGGCCGGCAGCGCGTCGGCGCAAAGCTTTTCATAAGCGGCCATGATCTTTCCGGTCTGCTCGGCGTGCGAGCCGCCGCCGCAGCCCAGGCGCACGTCGGGTTGGGGGATGCCCAACTCCTCGAAGAACACGTCGTTCATCTCCCGGTCGTGGTGCTGGCCGGTGTGGATGATGCGGAAATCCAGGCGCCCGTCGCGGCGCAGCGCGCGCACGATCGGCGCGATCTTCATGAAGTTCGGCCGCGCGCCGGCGACGAGATGCAGGACGGGCCTCATTGATACGTCGCGTAGGTGCATACCTCTCCTGCCTTGCCGCTCGCGAGGAACGCGTCGAGCCGGTCCACTGAATAGGGTGTGAGCGCCTTGGGGTGCCCGATGACGACAAAGTCCTCGAGCTCGCGCTCGCGGTACTGCGCAGCCGCGTCGGCGAGGAAGCTGGCCTTGTAGCCGTCCATCGAGACCACGCTGTGGGTGGGACGCACCAGCTTGCGGACCAGGTCGCCGCCCTCCATGGCGATCGGGCGCCCGTCGCCGAACGCCCGGTGCCGCTTGCCGCCCATCTTCTTCATTGCGGCGAAGCGCCAGAAGAATTCCGGGTGCACCCGGCGGCTCGCGATCGGCACTTCCAGGAACGCGCCGTTGGCATCCTCGACCAGCGGGTCGGCGCCGAAGCGCCAGCGGCTTTTCTCCGGGGCGCCGGCGAAATCGTAGGGCTGCGTGCTGCCGCCGGAGCGTCCGTTCGCGTACACCGTGCTGTCGATGGATACGCCCGCGTCCCGGAGCGCGCGCGCGAGCTTGTTGAAGGGTTGGATCACCCAGCCTCCGGCGCGATAGGCGTATGCGGCGCGCGGCCCCGCCAGCTCGCGCAGCACGCCGGCATAGCGCGACACGATCGTGGCGATCTCGTCCTGCGCGAAGGCGTGCAGCGCATAGCGCGACACGTCGATCTGCCAACGCCCGTCGCGCCAGCGCGAGTCTTCCCAATGCGGATGGATATGGAGTTGCACCTCGTGGCCCGCGCGCGCGAGCGCCTCGACCTGGCGGCAAACCGCGTCGTGCTCCTCGCGCAACCCGCTCGACTGATGCATCTCCTCGCGCAAGCGCAGGATGAATCCCGCGTCGACGAAGAAGACCAGCGGGGTGCCGTGGCGCCCGGCGACCTTCAGCAGCGCCTCGGTGGGCTCGATCAGGGTCCGGGCGACCGTGCCGGTGTTCTCCCCGAAGAACACCTCGTAGTCCAGCGTCAGCAGCGTGCGCATGCTGCTGTCCTCCGAAGGTTAGGCGGCCAGTTGCTGGGGCTGCTGTTGTTGCTCGGGTTCCGTCACGAAGCGATAACCGACGCCGCGAATCGTCTCGAGCAGCTTGTGGTGCCCGGTGGGGGCGAGCGCCTGGCGCAGCCGGCGGATGTGCACGTCGACCGTGCGCTCCTCGACGAATACGTTGTCGCCCCACACGGCGTCGAGGAGCTTCACGCGGGTGTAGGCGCGGGCGGGATGCGTGATGAAGAAGTGCAGGAGCTTCAGTTCGGTGGACCAGAGCGGGATCTCGCGCCCGTCGATCGAGACCCGGCGCAGGCCCGGGTCGAGGCGGATGCCCGCGACCTCGATCACTTCATCGGCAAGCTGCGGCGTGCGGCGGCGCATCACGGCGCGGATCCGGGCCATCAGCTCGCGCAGCGAGTACGGCTTTACAAGGTAATCGTCGGCGCCACCGTCCAGGCCCGTAATCCTGTCCTGCTCCTCGGCGCGGCCGGTCAGCATGACGATGGAGACGTCGCGGGTGCGCTGGTCGCTGCGAAGGCGGCGGGCGAACGTGAGGCCGGGGGTGCCGGGCAGGCCCCAGTCGAGGAGGACCAGGTCGGGCCTGGATTTGCGCACGATGGCCTCGGCGGTGGGTACATCCTGCGCGCATTTGACGCGGTATCCGGCGTGGTTCAGGTACATGGCCAGCATGTCCCGGATTCCCGCCTCGTCATCGACTACCAAAATAGAGCCCGACATCGTCTTCTCCTTGTAGGAACGTTTGCATCGTAGTCGGAGAAACTCGATGGGGAAGTCGGCTGGCGGCGCATTTTGAGGTGGCGTTGCGCCGACGCGTTGTCGTCATCCAACTACAGGCGCTACTCCCCGGCTCCTATACCACCGAGCGGTCGCGCAAGTCCCGGATTTGACGGGAATCGAGGCCCAGGAGGCCCGAGAGCACCAAATCCGTGTGCTCGCCCAGTAGCGGCGGGGGCGCCGCGTAGGTGATCGGTGTCGAGGAGAAACGCATCGGATTCGCCACCAGGCGCACCTCGCCGGCCTGCTGATGGGGCAGCCGGACCTCGAGCCCCCGGTGGACGACCTGCTTGTCAGAAAAGACTTGCGCCAGATCCTGGATCGGTCCGCAGGGGACATCGGCCGCTTCGAGCTTTTCCAGCCAATGGCTTGCCGGACGCATGACCACAAGCCCTTCGATGTGCGCCACAAGCGCAGCGCGGTTTTTCACACGTTGCGGATTCGTTGAATACTGTGCATCTGTCGCGAGGTGTGGCGCATCGACGACGGCGCAAAAGCGCGCGAACTGCGCGTCGTTGCCGACCGCTACGACGAAAAACGCATCGCTCGCATGGAACACCTGGTAGGGCACGATCGATTGGTGCGCATTGCCGAGCCGCACCGGTGGCTCGCCGGAGGCCAGATAGCTGGTGTTCATGTTCGCGAGCATGGCGACCTGGACGTCGAGCAAGGCCATGTCGATGTATTGGCCCTCGCCCGTGCGCTCGCGGTGGAAGAGGGCCGCGATGACGGCATTGGACGCATAGAGGCCGGTAAAGAGATCCGAGACCGCCACGCCGACCTTCTGCGGGCCTCCGCCGGGCAGGTCGTCGCGCTCGCCGGTGATGCTCATGAGGCCGCCTATGCCCTGGATGATGAAGTCGTACCCCGGGCGCTCCGCGTAGGGTCCATCCTGTCCGAAGCCGGTGATCGAGCAGTACACCAGGCGCGGGTCGGCGGCCGAGAGCGCGACGTAGTCGAGTCCATAGCGCTTCAGGTCGCCCACCTTGAAGTTCTCCAGCACCACGTCGCACTTCGCCGCGAGACGGCGCGCGATCTCCTGGCCGTCCGGATGGGCGATGTCGAGGGTTAGGGACTTCTTGCCGCGGTTGGCGGCGAGGTAGTACGCGGCTTCGTTGGTCTCGACGCCGTCGCGGTCCTTCAACCACGGCGGTCCCCAGCGGCGCGTGTCGTCGCCCGCGCCGGGGCGCTCCACCTTGATCACCTCGGCGCCCAGGTCGGCGAGGATCTGCGTTGCCCACGGGCCCGCGAGGACGCGGGAGAGATCCAGGACCCGGATGCCTTCGAGAATTTGGCGCACGGTGTTAGGGGACAGACCCCTTATTCCACGAAGCCCGTATTCTCTCCGGAAACAAGGGGTCTGTCCCCTAACACGTCGCGCCACAGGGCCTCGATCCTCGGGATGATCGTCGCGGCCGAGTACTCGTCGATGGCGCGCCGGCGCGCGGCGCTGCCCATGGATTTGCGATATGCCGGGTCCCGGAGCAGGGTGATCAGCGCTTGCGAGAGCGCGCCCACATCCTTCGCCTTCACGAGCACGCCCGCGCGGCCGTCACCGACAGCCATGGGAATGCCGCCGACATCGGAAGCGACGATGGGCAGGCCCGCGGCCATGGACTCGAGCACGGACATGGGCAGGGCTTCCCAATGCGAGGGCAGCGTGAAGATCCAGGCATCGCGCATCAGGGCGGCCTTGGCGTCTCCCACAGTCCAGCCCGGCGTGTCGAGCGAGGCCTCGATGCCGAGCTGCGTCGCCAACGCACGGGCGCGGTCGATCTCGCCCGAGCCGGCCAGCACCAGCCGCGCCGCCGGAACCGCGGCCACGACGGCGGGCCAGGCGCGCAGCAGGTCGTAGCAGCCCTTCGCCTCCTTGATCACGCCGAGGAAGAGCACGCGCGGCGGCGACGCGTCGAGCGGCGCCTGCCAGGAGGGAATCGCGACCGGGTTGGGGATCTGCACCACGTGGGCCGCGGGCTGGATCTCGAGCAGGGCGGCGCGGCCCTCGCGCGACAAGGCGATCACGGCCCGGGCATTTCCCAGCATGTAGCGGATGTAGCGCCGCACGCGGGGGCCGCAGGCGTCGCGATAGAAGTCGAGGAAGTCCCCGCCATGCATATGAATGAGGTAGGGCACGCCCAGCGCGTGGGCGGGCACGATGAAGAAGGTCTTGCGCCAGAAGCTGGCGTCGGAGGCGAGGTGCACATGCAGCAGGGCCACCTGGCCCGTGAGGAGCCGTGCCAGGAAGGCGAGCGCGGCGCGCGCCGCCCGCGCCAGCTTGCGCAGCTTCGAGCCGTCGCAATGGGTCGCGATGTAGCGCACCGGCCAGCGCTCGAACAGCCCCTGCTCGACATAGACGCGCACCATCGCCGAAACACCACCGCGCACGTCGAGCGCGCTGCCCAGCATCACGATCTCTTTGGCCATCGCTGCGCCCGGTCAGTACACGTCCTGCTTGCCCCAGACCACCATCACCGTCTTCAGGATGATGCGAAGGTCGAGCAGCAGCGACCAGTTGCGCAGGTAGACGAGGTCCTGCTCGATGCGCCCGCGCATCTGCTCCACCTGGGCGGTTTCGCCGCGGAAGCCGTTCACCTGCGCCAGGCCGGTGATGCCGGGCTTCACCTTGTGGCGCAGCATGTAGCCGCGGATGAGCTTGCGGTACTGCTCGTTGTGCGCCACCGCGTGGGGCCGGGGGCCCACGATGCTCATGCGGCCCTGGAGCACGTTGATGAACTGCGGCAGCTCGTCCAGGGAGGTCTTGCGGATGAAGCGCCCGAAGGGCGTCACGCGCGAATCGTTGCGCACCGCCTGCTTCACCATCGGCCCGTCCTCGGTCACGCGCATGGAACGGAACTTGTAGACGCTGATCTCGCGGCCGTCGGCCCCGTAGCGGCGTTGCTTGAAGATCACCGGTCCGGGCGAGCTCAGCTTCACGCCGAGGGCGCAGGCGATCATCAGGGGCGAGATGAGGAGCAGGATCAGGCTGGCAAGCACCAGGTCGCTGCCGCGCTTGACCACCCCGTTGAGGCCGTAGAAGGGCGACTCGCACACCGCCAGCACCGGCATGCCGCCGATGGTGTCCATGCGCGCGTGGATCAGGTCGAAGAGCAGGATGTCGGGCACGAAATAGATGGAG
>JBKJYC010000244.1:0-3053 GCA_046715885.1 Usitatibacter sp. | reverse complement strand
GCCGAGGACGGAGTGCGCGTCGTCGGGGAACCGGACCTGCCCAACGTCAACATCGCCAGCCGCATCCAGCTGGTGAAGGAGCCTTGCGGGGCGTGGCGCCGCAACCTCCGGCACGAGATCGAGGAGGTCGGCCTGCTCGCCACGGTCGTCTTCACGGGCACCTACCCGGCGGAGTGCGGCGAGAAGACGTGGCCGCTCGCGGTCTTCGACGGCGATCGCTACGCCGAGAGCGTCTTCCGGTGGGTGTGGACGCAGGCGGGTGGAAAGCTCTTCGGCAAGGTGCGCCACGGCCGCGGGCCGGTGGAGGCGAAGCTGCTCCTCACCTACGAGTCCGAGCCGCTCGCCGAGATCGTGCGCGACATCAACAAGTTCTCCAACAACGTGATGGCGCGCCAGCTTTACCTCGCGTTGTCGGCGGAGAAGCTGGGCGCCCCGGGCGAGGCGAAGGCGAGCGCCCTCGTGGTCTCCGAGTGGCTGCGGCAGAAGCGGATCGAGGCGCCGGGGCTCGTGATCGAGAACGGCTCGGGCCTCTCGCGCAGCGATCGCGCGAGCGCGGCCACCATCGCCGCGATGCTGAAGAGCGCATGGTCGAGCGCGGTGATGCCCGAGCTGGTGGCCTCCCTGCCGGTGTTCGCGGTGGACGGCACGTTCAAGTCGAAGAGCGGCGGCGCCACCGGGCAGGCGCACCTGAAGAGCGGCACGCTCACCGGGGTGCAGGCGATCGCGGGCTACGTGCGCGACGCGAAGGGCCGCCGGTGGATCGTGGTCATGATCGCCAACCACGAGAACGCGAACCGCGCGCAGCCGGCCATGGACGCGCTGGTGGAGTGGGTCCACCGCGGCAAATAAGGGGGGCCAAATTTGGCGTAGACTTTTCTCCCCATCCAGGGAGGACGCCCCAATGAAAAAGAAGCTCGTGTTCGCGTTTCTGCTCGCCTGCCTTGCCATCCCGGCAATCGCCGACGAGACCTGCAACTCCCCCTACACCACTGCGCTCATCAAGGGCCAGGAAGACTACGTCCACGTCTGGACACTGGGCGTGAAGGACCTCGGCGATGGCCAGGACAAGCTGGTCACCATCAGCGCCAACCCGAAGGCGAAGGACTACGGCAAGGTCGTGAACAGCGTCTCGGTCGGCGGGCGCGGCGAGGCGCACCACATGGGATTCACCGACGACCGGCGCTTCCTGTGGGCGGGCGGCCTCTCGGACAACAAGATCTACGTCTTCGACATCCGCAATCCCGCGAAGCCCGTCCTCTCCAAGACCATCACCGACCTCGGCGACAAGTCGGGCTACCTCGGGCCGCACACCTTCTACGCAGTGCCGGGCCGCATGATCATCGGCACGCTCTCCAACACCAAGGACAAGGGCGGCGTCACCGGACTCGTGGTCTACAACAACAAGGGCGAGTTCGTCGCCAAGTACGACCTACCCGCGAAGGACGGCGGCGACGGTTACGGCTACGACGTGGCCATCAACCCGGCTAAGAACGCGATGCTCACCTCGAGCTTCACCGGCTACAACAACTACATGCGCCCGCTCGGCGAGCTGATCAAGGACGGCGAGGCGATGAAGAAGTTCGGCAACACCATGACCGTCTGGGACCACAAGGCGATGAAGCCGGTGAAGGTCCTCGCGGTGCCCGGCGGCCCGCTCGAGATCCGCTGGTCGCTCAAGCCAGGCGACAACTGGGCCATCACCGCCGCCGCGCTCACCTCCAAGCTGTGGCTGGTGAAGCAGGACAAGGGCCAGTGGGTGGCGAAGGAAGTCGGCACCATCGGCGACCCGGCGAAGATCCCGCTGCCGGTGGACATCAGCATCACCGCCGACGGCAAGGGCCTGTGGGTCAACACCTTCATGGACGGCAAGACGCGCTACTTCGACCTCTCGAACCCCGAGCAGCCGAAGCAGACGTACGAGAAGGTCACCGGCAAGCAGGTCAACATGATCTCGCAGAGCTGGGACGGCAAGCGCGTGTACATCTCCTCATCGCTGCTGGAGAACTGGGACAAGGGCGGTGCGGACAACGAGCAGTTCGTGCGCGCGTTCAACTGGGACGGCAAAGAGCTCAAACCCGCGTTCGACGTTGACTTCACCAAGGAGAAGCTCGGCCGCGCGCACCACATGAAGTTTTCCGCGAAACCCCGTTGAGAGTCCTCGTTTCCCTCGCCGCGGCGCTGGTCCTCGATGCGCACGCGGCGCAGGGCGACGAGCGCGTCGTCCTGCCGCAGCAGCTCTTCACCCCGCCGCTGGCGGGCTCCTACTCGCTGCCGCCCATCCAGAACGCCCCCCGCGGCGGCGTGCTCGACGAGACCGGCAAACGGCGCACATTGGATGAGTACCTTCGGGGGCGCATCACGCTGCTGTCGTTCGTATACACCCACTGCACCGACTCGTCCGGCTGCCCGCTCGCCTTCGCCACGCTGGCCGCCGTGCGCGATAGACTCGCGGCGCACCCCGTAGCCGCGCGCGCGCATCTCGTGAGCCTCTCCTTCGACCCGGAGTACGACACACCCGACATCATGCGCATGTTCTCGAAGTCCTTCGACGCCAAGGCGAAGAAGCCCGAATGGCATTTCCTCACGACCTCCTCGCGGGCGCAGCTGGCGCCGCTCCTCGCGGGCTTCGGCCAGGACGCGGGGCTGGCCACCGTGCCCGGCGGGCCGCGGCGGCTCGACCACACCCTGCGCGTGTTCCTCATCGACCGGCGCTCGCGCGTGCGCGAGATCTATTCCAGCGCCTACCTCATGCCCGAGGTGATCGTGAACGACATCCTCACGATCGCCGGTGAGACATCCAGTCGGTGAGCGTCGCGGCGCCCGAGGTCCCGAACCAGCCTCCGCCGCACGCGGGATACAACGCTTTCACGAGCAATCCGTGGCTGGTCGCCGCCGCGGGTGGATGGCCGGTGGCGGCGGCGCAATCGCTGGGCGAATACGTCGGGAGCGCGGAGGCGCAGGCGGCCGCGCGCGATGCGAACCGCAACGAGCCCGAGCTGCGCACGCACGACCGCTACGGACGCCGCATCGATCTCGTCGAGTACCACCCGTCC
>JBKJYC010000243.1:0-7245 GCA_046715885.1 Usitatibacter sp. | reverse complement strand
CCCTTAGATTGGCCCGAGCCCACCCCGGGCCCGCCAGGAGAAGAGCATGGGAATAGCCTCGGAATTCAAGGAGTTCGCTGTCAAGGGCAGTGTCGTCGACCTGGCCGTTGGCGTGATCATCGGTGCGGCCTTCGGAAAGATCGTCGATTCCCTGGTCACCGACCTCATCATGCCGGTCGTCGGCCGCGTGACCGGGGGGCTCGACTTCACCAATTTCTTCATCGCTCTGCGCGATATACCCCCCGGCATCCCCTACACGCTCGAGGCCGTGAGGAAAGCCGGGATCCCGGTGCTCGCGTGGGGCAACTTCGTCTCCGTGCTCCTCAATTTCGTCATTGTCGCCTTCGTGATCTTCCTGATGGTGAAGCAGATCAACAAGATGCGCCGCAAGCAAGGGGAGGCGCCGAAGGCGCCGCCGGATGACGTGGTACTGCTGCGCGAGATCCGCGACCTGCTCGCGGCGAAGCGGGGATAGATGCGCCGGCTCTGGCTGCTTTTCGCCCAGGCGGTCACGGTGACGCTGGCGGCGCTGTTCGTGGTGAGCCTGGTGAAGCCCGACTGGCTCGCCTGGCGCTCGAAGGTCGTGGAGATCCGCGAGGGCCCCGCCTCGCCGGTAATCGCCATGCAGACCCAGGGCCCGCGCGCCAACTCCTTCAGCGAGGCGGCGAGGAAGGCAATTCCGTCGGTGGTGAACATCTCGGCGACGCGGCAGGTGAAGCGCGCGAACCCGCTGCTGCAGGATCCGGTGTTCCAGCGCTTCTTCGGCGATCGCTTCAACGTGCCGCCCGAGACGCAGCTCTCGCTCGGCTCAGGGGTGATCGTGAGCCGCGAGGGCTACATTCTCACCAACGACCACGTCGTGGAGGGCGTGAGCGACATCCAGGTCACTTTCCATGACGGCCGCACCGTCCCGGCGAAGGTCGTCGGCCTCGACCCGGACACCGACCTGGCCGTGGTGCGCGTTTCCACCGCGGGGCTGACGCCGATCACCTTCGGGCAGCCCGACCAGTCGCGCGTCGGCGACATCGTCCTGGCCATCGGGGACCCCTTCAGCGTGGGACAGACGGTCACCATGGGCATCGTGAGCGCCGTGGGCCGGGAGATCGGCTCGGCGAGTCCCTTCGGCAGCTTCATCCAGACCGACGCAGCCATCAACCCGGGTAATTCCGGAGGCGCGCTGGTGGACACCAACGGCAACCTGATCGGCATCAACACCCTGATCTTCTCGCGCACCGGCGGCTACCAGGGCATCGGCTTCGCGATCCCGGTCAGCCTCGCGCGCCGGGTCATGGAGCAGATCATCGAGAGCGGGTCGGTGACCCGGGGCTGGTTCGGGGTGGAGGTGGCCGACATCAGCGGCGAGCTCGCGCAGTCGCTCGGCCTCAAGGGCAGCAAGGGCGCCATCGTCGGGGCGATCGAGAAGGGCAGTCCTGCCGAGAAGGGCGGGATCAGGCTGGGTGACGTTATCGTCGGCGTGAATGGCAAGGCGGTCTCGGACGTGAATCAGGCGCTCAATGCCATCGCCGAGGTCGCGCCAGGCAAGTCGGTGCCGGTGAAGGTGGTGCGCAAGAACTCCGAGCTGACGCTCGACGTCACCGTGGGCAAGCGCCGTCCGCGCACTCGCGGCAACGACTAGCCGCTACTCGCCGGTCGAGCGACCGAGGTCCGCCTCCGGAGCCTTGCGCTTTTCGACGAAGCGCGCGACGAAGATCCCGAGCTCGTAGAGAAGGCACATCGGGATCGCGAGCGAGAGTTGCGAGACCACATCGGGGGGCGTGACCACCGCGGCCACCACGAAGATCGCCACGATCACGTACCCGCGCCACTCCTTCAGCTGCTCCGTGGTCACCAGGCCGGTAATTACCAGCACCACAACCACCACCGGCAACTCGAAGGCGATGCCGAACGAGAGGAACATCCCGATCACGAAGTTGAAGTACGCCTCGATGTCGGGCGCCACCGAGATGCTCTTGGGCGCGAACCGGTTGATGAATTCGAACACCGCGCCGAAGACGAAGTAGTAGCAGAAAGCCATTCCCGCGAAGAAAAGCACGGTGCTGCTCACGATGAGCGGCATCACCAACCGCTTCTCGTGCGCGTAGAGACCCGGGGCCACGAACGCCCACACCTGGTAGAGGACATAGGGCAGCACCATGAGGAACGCCGCCATCAGCGCGATCTTCATCGGGATGAGGAAGGGTGTGATGACGCCGGTTGCGATCATCTTCGAGCCCGTCGGCAGCGAGGCGATGACGGGGCGGGCGAGGAAGTCGTAGAGCTCGGCGCTGTAGATGAAAGCGGGGATGAAGGCAACGCCGACCACGAGCAGGCAACGGATCAGCCGGTCGCGCAGCTCGATCAGGTGGGACAGGAACGATTCGGAGCCGCTTTCCATCGTCGTCGCGGCGCGGCTCAGCCGGCCTTTCGTTCGCGCGCCGGAAGATCTGTTTCCTCGATACCGAGCTCCATCTGCGGCGAGGCCACGGGCGGCTCCTCGATGAGGCCCTTCGGAAAGGTATCCGGCTCGGGAGCCGGCGCGGGCATCACCGAATCGGTCGCGGAATGGCTGAGCTCGCGGTCGATCGACGCCTGCGCATCACGAATTTCCCGCTCGGTCTCGGAGGCCTTGGACTCCACCTCCTGCTGGAAAGACCGCGCCGCGCCCTCGAATTCGGTCTTTACCCGGTTCAGCTCCGTGAGGTCCATCTCGCGGTTGATGTCGGATTTCACCTGTGTCACGTAGCGCTGCAGCCGGCCGAACAGGTGGCCGAGCGTGCGTGCGACGCGCGGCAGGCGCTCCGGCCCGATCACCACGAGGGCGACGATGCCGATGACGAGGAGCTCGGAAAAACCGATGTCGAACATGCTTGAGAACCCGCGGGCGCGGGCGCCGCGTCCTTCCTGGAGGCGGCGATCAGAACTTCTGCCGGTCCTTGACTTCGCCTTCGATGGTGGAGCCGGGCTTCGGGGGGATCTCCCCCGCGCTCTTCGCCTCTTCGCCGCCTTTCACGCCATCCTTGAAACCCTTGACGGCGCCGCCAAGGTCCGCGCCCATGTTGCGCAGCTTCTTGGTGCCGAAGATGAGCAACACGATGACGAGGACGATCAACCAGTGCCAGATGCTGAACGAACCCATGGAATTCTCCTCTTGCCGCGCCCCGAACTATTCCTTGGCGATCATGCGCGGGAGCGGGTTCGGGCCGCCGATGATGTGTATGTGCAAATGATACACGTCCTGCCGGCCGATCCTCCCGGTGTTCACGATCGTCCGGAAGCCGTCCACGAGGCCCTGCTCGCGCGCGAGCCGCCCGGCCATCGCCATCATCCTTCCCAGCACCGGGGCGTCCTCGGGTGATGCCTCCGCGAGCGAAGCGAGGTGCTTCTTCGGGATCATCATGAAATGCACCGGGGCCAGCGGATGGATGTCGTGGAACGCGAGGAACTCCTCGTCCTCGTGGACCTTGCGGCTCGGGATGGCGCCCGCGACGATCTTGCAGAAGATGCAGTTCGGATCCATGGCCTCTCCCGTCATTTCGAACGCGATTGCTTTTCCTCGATGCCCGAGCGCCCTTCGCGCCGCTGGAGTTCCGCGAACACATCGGCAACCGGTATCCCGTGATGGGCCAGCAGCACCAGGCAGTGGAACCACAGGTCCGCGGTCTCGTGGACGATCGCGTCCCTGTCGCCGGACTTGGCGGCGATCACGGTCTCGGTGGCCTCCTCGCCGATCTTCTTGAGGATCGCATCGAGGCCCTTGGAGCGCAGTGCCGCGACGTAGGACGACCTCGGGTCCGCGCCGGAGCGCTCCGCGATTGCGGCTTCGAGCCGCAGCAGGATGTCGCGTTCAGCCATCGCGGCTGGTCCCAGCCTCTACCGCCGTCTCCGTCGCGACCCAGCGGCGCGAGCCCTCTTCGCCTTCGAGGCGGTTGAAGAAGCAGCGGCGCCGGCCGGTGTGGCAGGCCACGCCGCCCACCGATTCCACGCGCAGCAGGATCGCGTCCGCGTCGCAATCGATGCGCACCTCGACCACTTTCTGGAAGTGCCCAGAGGTCTCTCCCTTGTGCCACAGCGTCTGGCGCGATCGCGACCAATAGACCGCCTCTCCGGTTTCGACCGTGCGGTGCAAGGCCTCGCGGTTCATCCACGCGAGCGTGAGGACCTCCCCCGAGGAGGCGTCCTGCGCCACCGCGGGTGCGAGGCCGTCGGCATTCCAGGCGACGGCGTCGAGCCAGCTCGTCACAGGCGCATCTCAATGCCGCGCGCGGCAAGGAAGCGCTTGGCTTCGGGGACGGCGATCTCGCCGAAATGGAACACGGAAGCGGCCAGCACCGCATCGGCGTGGCCCTCCTCGATGCCCTGCGCGAGGTGCTCCAGCGTGCCCACGCCCCCGCTCGCGATCACCGGCACCGGCACCGCTTCGGACACCGCCCGCGTAAGGGCCACGTCAAAGCCGCTGCGCGTGCCGTCACGATCCATGCTGGTGAGCAGGATCTCGCCGGCGCCGCGCTCGGCCATCTCGCGCGCCCAGGCGACCGCGTCCTTGCCGGTCGCGCGGCGACCGCCGTGCGTATAGACCTCCCAGCGCCCCGGGGCCGTGGCCCTGGCGTCGATGGCCACCACGATGGCCTGGGAACCGAAGCGGCGCGCGGATTGCTCCACCAACGCGGGATTCTCCACGGCTGAAGTGTTGATGCTCACCTTGTCGGCGCCGGCGTTGAGGAGCTTTCGCACGTCTTCGACGCGGCGCACGCCGCCGCCGACGGTGAGGGGAATGAACACCTCGTCGGCCACGCGCGCAATGAGCGCGACGATCGTCTCACGTTCGTCGCTGGATGCGGTGATGTCCAGGAACGCCAACTCGTCGGCACCGGCCTCGTTGTAGCGCCGGGCGATCTCCACGGGGTCGCCCGCGTCGCGCAGCTGCACGAAGTTCACGCCCTTCACCACACGCCCGGCGTGCACGTCGAGGCAAGGGATGATGCGCTTGGCGAGTGCCATCAGTCGCCGTCGGCCAGCTTCTGCGCGGCGGCGAAGTCGAGCTTTCCCTCGTAGATGGCACGCCCGGCGATAGCGCCGGTGACGCCCTCGGCCTCGAGCTCGCAGAGCTTCTTCACGTCCTCGAGGCTGGTGAGGCCGCCGCTCGCGATCACCGGGACGGTGAGGGCCTGGGCGAGCTTCCGGGTTGCCTCCACGTTCACGCCCGCCAACATGCCGTCGCGCCCGATGTCGGTGTAGATGACCGCTTCCACGCCGTAATCCTGGAAACGCTTCGCCAGGTCGAGGACGTCGTGTCCGGTGAGCTTCGACCATCCGTCGGTGGCAACCTTGCCGTCCCTGGCGTCCAGCCCGACGATGATATGGCCCGGGAATGCGTCGCAGGCCTCGTGCAGGAACCCGGGATTCTTCACCGCGGCGGTTCCGATGACCACGAAGGAGACGCCGTCGTCGAGGTAGCGTTCGATGGTGTCCAGGTCGCGGATCCCGCCCCCCAGCTGGATCGGGATGTCGGAATCCACCGCGGCCACGATCGCCTTGACGGCGTCCTCGTTGCGCGGCTTGCCGGCGAAGGCGCCATTGAGGTCGACTACGTGCAGGCGCCGCGCGCCGGACTTGGCCCATTGGGCCGCCATCTTCGCCGGTTGCTCGGAGAACACGGTCTCCTTCGCCATGTCGCCTTGCTGGAGGCGCACGCAGCGTCCGTCTTTCAGATCGATCGCGGGAATGATCAGCATGGGAGGGGGGGCGGAACCGCTAGGGATTCCAGCTGGCAAAGTTGCTGAGTAGCGTGAGCCCCGTGACGCTGCTTTTCTCCGGATGGAACTGCGTCGCGAAAATGTTATCGCGTGCGATGGCGGAGGTAAAGCCGTCGGGGTAACGGGTTGTGCCGGCCGTGAGTCCGGCGTCGGCGGGCCGGCAGTAGTAGCTGTGCACGAAATAGAAGCGCTCGCCGTCGGCGATGCCCCGCCAGAGGGCATGGGGGGCGGCCTGCCAGACCTCGTTCCAACCCATGTGGGGGACCTTGAGACCGGCGGAACGCACCCGGGTCCCGAAGCCGAGCACCTCGCCGGGCAACACGGCGAGCCCCGGAGTGTCGCCCTCCTCGCTGCGTTCGAAGAGCATCTGCAGGCCGATGCACAACCCCAGGAACGGCCGGGACCGCGAAGCCGCCTCCACCGCGTCGCCGAGGCCGCTGGCCCGCAGCGAGCTCATGCACTCGGGCATTGCGCCCTGGCCGGGAAAGACCACGCGGTCGGCCCGCGACAGTGCCTCGGGGTCCGAGGTGATCTCCACGAGGTCCCCCGGGGCGACATGGGCGAGCGCCTTCTGCACCGAGCGTAGGTTGCCCATGCCGTAATCGACGATGGCGATGCGTTGGGACATAGGCGCGCAGGCCCGCGGAGCAGATGCGGATGGAGGCCTAGAGGCTCCCCTTGGTGGATGGAACGACGCCGGCCGCCTTCGGATCGGACTCCAGGGCCATGCGCAGGGCGCGCGCGAACGCCTTGAAGACCGTCTCGCATTGGTGGTGCGAGTTCTCGCCGCGCAGGTTGTCGACGTGCACGGTGGCCAGGGCGTGGTTCGCGAACCCCTGAAAGAACTCGTGCGTGAGGTCCACGTCGAACTCGCCCACGCGAGCGCGGCTGAAATCGACGTGGAACTCGAGGCCCGGCCGCCCGGAAAAATCCACGACGACGCGCGACAACGCCTCATCGAGGGGGACGTAGGCGTGGCCGTAGCGCCGGATGCCTTTCTTGTCGCCCAGCGCCTTCGCCACCGCCATGCCGAGCGTGATGCCGATGTCCTCGACCGTGTGGTGCGCGTCGATCTCGAGGTCGCCCTTGGCGCGGATGGTGAGGTCGAGCGCCCCGTGGCGTGCGATCTGGTCGAGCATGTGGTCGAGAAACGGGATGCCCGATGAAAGCGTCGCTTCGCCCGACCCGTCGAGGTTCACGGCGACGAAGATCTGCGTCTCGCGGGTATCGCGCTGGATTTCGGCGGTGCGCATGTCAGGCGAGGATTTCGGAGAGGGCAGCCGAGAGCCGTGCGTTTTCCTCGGGTGTGCCGACGGTGAAGCGCAGGCAGTTCGCGAGGAGTTGGTGCGAGCCGTGGAGGTTGCGGACCAATATACCACGCGCCCTGAGGCCCTCGAACGCGGCGGGCGCGTCCGGCAGGCGCGCCAGGACGAAGTTCGCCGCCGAGGGGAAGCGCCGGATTCCCGGCAATGCGTCGAGGGCACATTCCAGG
>JBKJYC010000242.1:0-4070 GCA_046715885.1 Usitatibacter sp. | reverse complement strand
CGGGGAAAGGTGATCCACACCAGCGCGTTGAAAAGGTCGTGCCAATTGCCGGAGCGCGTCTCGACCTCGCCGGTATCGGCGATGTGCAGCTCGTAGTAGCGGCGCTCGCGATCGGTGTGGCCGCGGGGCGCCACGAAGCGCAGCGCGCGGCCCCGCGACGTGGCGATGCCTCGGGCGGCTTCGGTCAGCTCCGCGTGGCTCGGCCAGCGCGCCGCGGGAAGGCGATCGAGCGCGGCGCGAAGCGGTGCGTAGATCGGCGAGTGCAGCCGCGCCTGCGCCGCATGCCAATCCACGGACTAGCCCGCGAGGCGCCAGCGGAGCTTCTGGCCGGCTCGCAGGGGGACGACCGTCCCGCGGCCGAAAGGGTACTCGGCGGGCACCTGCCATTCGGCGCGCTCGAGCGTGACCTTCGCCCGGTTGCGCGGCAGCCCGTAGAAATCGGGGCCGAAGTGGCTGGCGAAGCCCTCCAGGCGGTCGAGCGCGCCGGCCGCCTCGAACGCCTCGGCGTAGAGCTCGAGCGCGGCGTGGGCGGAGAAGATGCCGGCGCAGCCGCAGTCCGTTTCCTTTGTGTCCTTGGCGTGTGGCGCGGTGTCGGTGCCGAGGAAGAACTTCGGATTGCCGGAGGTCGCCGCCTTCACGAGCGCGAGCCGGTGGGGCTCGCGCTTGAGGACCGGCAGGCAGTAGTGGTGGGGGCGGATGCCGCCGCTGAAGATCGCGTTGCGGTTCAGGAGCAGGTGCTGCGGCGTGATGGTCGCACCCACGGAATCGGCCGCGCGCTCGACGAATGTCGCCGCCTCCTGCGTCGTGATGTGCTCGACCACGACCTTCAGCTTCGGGAAGCGCTTCACAAGGGGCCCCAGGGTGCGTTCGACGAACACCGCCTCGCGGTCGAAGATGTCGACGTCGGCATCCGTCACCTCGCCGTGGACCAGGAGCGGGAGGCCCGCACCCTGCATGGCCTCCAGCACCGCGTCGCACTTGCGCAGGTCGGTCACGCCGAAAGCGGAATTCGTCGTGGCTCCCGCCGGGTAGTACTTCACCGCCTTCACGAAGCCCGAGTCGCGCGCGCGCTCGATTTCGGCCGGCGCCGTGTTGTCGGTGAGGTAGAGCGTCATCAGCGGCACGAAGGGCTGCTTCGCCAGCGCCGCGAGGATGCGCTCGCGATACGCCCTCGCCATCTCGACCGTCGTCACCGGCGGCTTCAGGTTCGGCATCACGATGGCGCGCGCGAACTGTCGCGCCGTCGCGGCCACCACGGAGGCCATCAGCTCGCCGTCGCGCAAGTGCGCGTGCCAGTCGTCCGGGCGGGTGATCGTGAGCGAATCGGACATGCGTGCGAAATTATACGGGTCGAAGAAAACCAGGGTCAGCGACGGTCTTGGGGGACAGACCCCTTAGCGACAAGGAGCTAAGGGGTCTGTCCCCTAAGACCCTATTTTCTTCTACTTCTTGCCGGCGAGCTCCAGGGCGAGGTCGTACATCTCCTTCTTCGGCTTTCCGGTGAGCTTCGCCGCGAGGGCCGCGGCGCTCTTGACCGGAACTTCGGAGAGCAGCAGCGCGACCACCTTGCGCGGGTCGGGCTGCGCGGAGGCCTCGACCGGGCGCGCCTCGATCACGAGGACGAACTCGCCGCGGGAGCGGTCGGGATTCTCCTTCAGCCACGCGACGGCGCTGGCCAGCGGCACGCGCGTGATCGTCTCGAAGCGCTTGGTGAGCTCGCGCGCCACCACGACGTCACGCTCGCCCAGGGCCTCGAAGAGGTCCGCCAGCGTCTCCTCGATGCGATGCGGCGACTCGTAGAGCGCGATCGCCCATGGCGATGCCGCCAGCCTTGCGAGCTGATCGCGCCGCCGCCTGCCCTTCACGGCAAGGAAGCCCGCGAAGACGATGCCCTCGGCTTCGATGCCGCTCACGGACAGCGCGGCGGTGAGCGCGCTGGCCCCCGGAATCGGGATGACGGCGTGACCGGCGGCGCGCACCCGATCGACCAGCACGGCGCCCGGGTCGCTCACCGCCGGCGTGCCCGCGTCCGACACCAACGCGACGCTCTTGCCCTCGCCGAGCCAGCGGATCACTTGCTCGGCGGCATGCCGTTCGTTGTGCGCGTGCAGCGCCACCAGCTTCGCCGCGATTCCCAGGTGCGAAAGCAGGCCGCGCGTGACGCGCGTGTCCTCGGCCGCGACGATGTGGACGCCCCGCAGTGTCTCCACCGCCCGACGCGTGATGTCGCCGAGGTTCCCGATGGGTGTCGCCACCACATATAATCCGGGGGGTAACACTTCCCGGTTTGCCTCCATGTCGCGATTCAACGCGATCCTCCTCGCACTCGTTGCCTCCGTCGCGTGGCTCCCGTCGGCATTCTCGGCCGACGCGCCCGTGGGCACAACGGCGGGCGACGACATCGATCCGGCGACCGGCCTCGCGCGCAGCACGGTGGTGCGGCCGTTGCGCGACTTCACGGCGCCTGCTCCGCCCGCAACTCAGGCAGCGCCGGCGCGACCGCCCGACTTCGGTCCCCTCCCCATCGACAGGCCGGTGGCGCCCGGCGCCGGAAAGCCGCACATCGCGCTGATCCTGCCCATAGCCTCGCCGCAGCTCGGCCGCCTCGCCGATGCCGTGCGCCAGGGCTTCGCCGCGGCGGCAGAGGCCGAAGGCCGCAACGCGCCGCCCATCGTGCTGACGTCGGTCGAGAACGAAGGGCCCGCGGTCCTCGACGCCTGCCGGCGCGCGCAGGCCGCGGGCGCGATGCTCGTGGTGACCGGGCTCACGCGCGATGGCGCCACGAACGTCGCGCGCAGTGATTGCACGCGCATCCCGGTGCTCACGCTGAACCAGCAGCTCCCCGACCCTACCGGCGAGGCGCATCCGCAGCTCTACTCGATCTCGCTGTCGATCGAGCAGGAGGCGCGCCAGGCCGCGTTGCTCGCGGTCGCGGAGGGCTGGCGATCGGCCGTCATCATCGGCTCGCCCACGGCGCTCTCGAGGCGCGTGGCCGAAGCTTTCGAGCGCGAGTGGACGCGCGCCGCCGGCGAGGTGGCCGGGCGCATCGCCTTCACCGGCGGCCCGGACGACGCGCCGCTCGTGAAGGAGCGCATCGCCCGGCTGAGCCGGGGCGACATGGTGTTCCTCGCCCTCGACCAGCCCGAGTCGCGCCTGGTGCGCCCGTACGTCTCCGGGATGCTCCCGGTTTACGCGACCTCGCTCAGCGTGGACCCGCGTGCCGAGTCCATGGTCAACGTGGACCTGCAGGGTGTGCGTTATGTGGACATGCCCTGGTTCGTCCAGCCCGACCATCCCGCCGTCATGGTGTACCCGCCCCCGCGCACCGCGCTCTCCGTGGACCACGAGCGCCTCTACGCGCTGGGCATCGATGCCTTCCGCATCGCCTCCGTCCTGCTGCAGGCGGACCGGGGCAAGCTCGCGCTGGACGGCGTCACCGGGCGCATCACGCTGGACGGCAACCATTTCGTGCGTGCGCTCACCCCGGCGGAGATCGACGCCGGCCGAGTCATCCCGCTCAAGCCCCACTGATGGCGCGGCAGCCGACCGGCCGGCGCACGTCGCGGCAGGTCGAGGGGGGCGAGGCCGAAGAGCGCGCCGCCGCGTTCCTCGCCGCGCGCGGGCTCGCCATCGTCGGCCGCAATTTCCGCACGCGCCTGGGTGAGATCGACCTCATCGCCCGCGATGGCGCCACGCTCGTGTTCGTCGAAGTGCGGCGCAGGCGCTCGAGCGCGCTGTATGGCGGGGCCGCGGGCAGCGTGGACTACCGCAAGCGAAGGCGCCTGGAAGCCGCCGCGCGCCTCTACCTCGCGCGCCTGCCCACGGAACCCGCGTGCCGCTTCGATGTCGTCGCCCTGCAGGGCGAGGAGTGCACGTGGCTGCGCAATGCGTTCGGCATCGCCTGATAGAATTCCCGTCCATGGATCATGTCGCGAATCTCCGGGCGCATTTCGAGGAAGGCATCGAGCTGCGAAGGCGCATGGCCGAGACGCTGGCGCCCGAGGTCGCGCGCGCCGGCGTGGCTCTCGCCGCAGCGATCCGCAAGGGCAACAAGGCGCTCGCCTGCGGCA
>JBKJYC010000241.1:0-4015 GCA_046715885.1 Usitatibacter sp. | reverse complement strand
GCGCCTTGCCGCCGCCGCGAAGCGCCTCCTGGATCCACTCGTCTACGCGTTTCAATTCCGCGGGACGTATCAGCGGCCCCACTTCGGTATCGGGTTTCGTCGCGTCGCCCACGCGCAGCTTCTCCGCGATGCGCGCGAGGCCGTTGGCCACCTTGTCCACGATGGAACGGTGCGCGAACACGCGCTGGACCGACACGCAGACCTGGCCGGCATGGTAGAAGCCGCCCTTGGCCAGCTTCGGCAGCGCCAGGTCGAGATCCGCATCCTCGGCCACGATCACCGGCGCCGCCCCGCCGTGCTCGAGGGCGCAGCGTGTCCCGGGGGCCAGCTGCGCCCGCAGCTTCCAGCCCACCGCCGCGCTGCCGATGAAGCTGAAGAAAGCCACGCGCTTGTCGGCGACGAGCTTCGTGGCGGTATCGCGGTTGTCGGTGAGCAGCGCCTGCGCCCACGCCTCGGGCAGGCCCGCTTGCCGCAGGATGGCCACGAACGTGAAGCACGAAAGCGGCGTGTCGGCCGCGGGCTTCACGACCACGGGGCAGCCGGCGGCAACCGCCGGGGCAACCTGGTGAACGATCAGGTTCAGCGGGTGGTTGAAGGCGCTCACCGCCACCACCACGCCGATGGGCTCGCGCTGCGTGAACGCGACGCGGCCTGCCGATGCGGCATTCACGTTCATCGGGATCACCTGGCCGGCGTCCGAGCGCGGCAGCTCGGCGCAGTTCCTGACGCCGTCGATGGCGCGCGCCACTTCCACGCGCGCATCGATCAGCGGCTTGCCGCCCTCGCGCGCGATCAGCAGCGCCAGTTCCTCGAAGCGCTTCTCCATGATCGCGGCGGACTTGTGCAGCACCTCGATGCGCTTCGGTATCGGCAGCCACTGGTCACGGTCGCGGAACAGCGCGTAGGCCGTCTTCAGCGCCTGCTCGACCATGGCGATGCCGCCCGTGTCGGCGGTGGCGAAGGTCTTCTGGTCGGAGGCCGCGCGCACTTCCATCCTGCCGGTCGCGGCGGCGCCCGGAACCATCAACGCGTAGTGCTCCATCGAGCCTCCTACGCCGCGATCTCGGTCTTCATCGCCGACTCTGGCGTGCCGTCCTTCCACGGAAGCTCGACCGGATACTCCCTGCGCAGGCAGTCGTCGGGAAGCACCTCGATCGGCCTGAAGTCCCGGTGCGCGATGTACTCCGGGCGCTTGAAGCGCCGAATGTGGTTCGACACTGCGCACAGGCTGAGATACACGCTCACCCGGTTCCACGGCGAGAGGTTCGACGAGGACGCGTGCACCAGGCAGCCGTGGAACAGGATCATCGAGCCCGCGGGCCCCTTGGGCGCCACCATCCCGCGCTGGTCCACCAGCTTCGCGATGGTGTCGTGGTCGATGGTCCAGAGCGGATAGCTGGTGGTGCTGGTGTCGTGGCCCGCGGGCAGCGCGCCCTGCTTGTGGCTCCCGGGAATGAACATCAGCGGGCCGTTGAACTCGTTCACCTCGTCGAGGAAGATCGCCACGTTCATCGCGCGCGCCTCGGGCATGAGGTCGTCGGCCAGCCAGGTGCCGTAGTCCTGGTGCCACTGCCAGACCTGGCCCTCGAAGGCCATCTTCCCGTTGATCTTGAACTGGTGCATGTACACCGGCTCTTCGAAGAGCTGCACGATGGGCTCGATCATGCGCGGGTGGCGGGCGAGCCGCGCGAACGGCGCGCTGTACATGTGCGCCGCGAAGTTGGTGCGCACCGCCTCGCTGCCCTTCTCGCGCACGTTCTCGGGGCGGCGCTGCGCGTAGAGGCGCGGCACCTCGTCGAGCAGCACCTTCATCTCCTCGGGCGAGAACATCGACGGAAAGAAGAGATAGCCGTCGCGGTCGAACTGGGCAAGCTGCTCGGGGGTGAGTTTCATGGCCGTCTCCTGGGATGAGTCTCCCGATTCTAATCCTCGAGCAGGTCGGGATTGAGCACCGCCTTCAGGACCGTTTCATCGCCGCCCTCGCGCTCCCGAGTGGCGAACCACCAGATGGCGCCCTTGCGTACGGAAACGTCGCCCACCTCGCCCAGCAGCCGCGCGGCGACCTGGCCCAGCGTCGGCTGGTGACCCACGACGACCACGTTCTCACTCGCGCCCGGCCAGCCGGCCTCGCGCAGGATGTCGTCCGGACCGCTCGAGGTGTCGAGACGGTCGCGCACCTTGTAGTCCAGCCCCAGCGGATCGACCGTCTCCAGTGCACGCCGCGCCGGGCTCGACAGGACCTTCCAGTCCTTCGCGATCCGCGGCCGCAGCCAATCGGCCATCAGCTTCGCCTGCTTGTGGCCGCGCCTGGTCAGCGCGCGCTGCATGTCGTCGGCGCCGTCCTCGGCCTCCGCATGCCTCCATAAAATCATCTCCATGGCGTGCCCCTTTCCGGTGCGCTGGTTACTCGGGCCCGGGCTCCGGCACGGCCCGCCGCCCGCGGGTGGTGAGGGCGATGCCTGCCAGGATGAGCGCGATGCCCACCAGGTGATACAAGCGGATCTGCTCACCCAGGAAGAGCCACGCGAGCACGCTCCCGAAGGCGGGCATGAGGTGCACGAAGATGCCCGCGACGTTCGAGCCGACTTCCGCCACCGCACGGTTCCAGAAAATGTAGCCCAGGAAGGACGGAAACAACCCCACGTAGAGCATCGCGCCGAGGGTGGCGGGCGAGAATTCGACCCGTCCGTCGAAGACCGCCATCTCCAGCAGCATCAGCGGAAACAGCAGCGCCATGCCGACGCACGCGCAGCAGGCGAGCAGCACCAATCCCGGCAGGTCCGCGGGCTTCTCGCGGAGGAAGATCGTGTACGCCGCCCAGAAAACCATGCCCACGAGCACGATGACATCTCCCTTGTTGAGCTCGAGCTGCGCCAGCACGCCGAGGTCACCGCCGGTGAGCACTGCGAGCACGCCCAGGAGCGACACGCCCACTCCGAGCGCCTGGATGCGCGTGATCGAGTCGCGATACGCCAACCAGCCGAGGAGGATGATGAGGATGGGAATGGAGCTGTTGAGGATGACGCCGTTGGTCACCGTCGTGTATTGCAGGCCCACGTACGCGAAGGCGTTGTGCAGGCCGGTGCCCCAGAAGCCCATGCGCACGATGTACTTCCAGCTTCGGCGCACTGCCGGCCAGTGCGAGCGCACCTGCGGCCATGCGAAGGCCAGCAGCGCGATCGCCGCGACCGACCAGCGGATGAACGTGAGCGCCATCGGCGAGACGTGGCCCACCACCGCCTTGCCGATCACCCAGTTGAGCGACCAGAAAAGCGAGGTGAGCGTGAGGAGCAGGTAGGGCGAGCCGAGCCCGCGCGTCAGGGCCACGCGGCGACTCACGAGCCTTGCCGAGGTGCGCCCACGCGAACGACGAAGAAGGCGCTGTTCCGGAAAAGAACCATGGCATCCGGACCCTTGATCCGGGCTTGCATGGCTTCGGTGGGGGGGAAGCGGTGCGCGAATTCGCTGCCGGGCGTGGCATCGACGATAAGATCCGCGCGCAGCGCGGCCATTCGCTGCGCGAGCTCGTCCGGTGAGTACCGTTCCGAAGGTGCCCACGACGCGCGCCCGCCCAACAGGGCCATGACGCGCGGCTTGTTGAAGACGACCACGCTTTCCGGGGCGGTATGCTCGCGGATGTACGCGAACATCTCCAGGCACTCCTTGCACGTGGCCATCTGCTCGCTGCGCGTGAATCGCCCGCTCGCATGGAGTGCCAGCGGATAGGCCGCGCACGCGAGCAGCGCGGCCACGAGCAAGGGCCGGGGATTCGCGAATCGAAGCGCGATCATGTACACGCCGTATGCCGCCAGGGGGATCACGATCGGCAGCGTCGGCAACAGCAAGCGCGAAGTCGGGACCACGGAGGCGATGAACAGCGCCATCAGGTACGACCCGAGATACCAGAGGATCAAGGGCACCCGGGCAGCCATTCCCCGCAAGCCGCCCGCCCACCGACCAGGGACCTCCGATCGCGTGCAGGCGAACCACGCGCCGAGCACGCTGGCCATGATGA
>JBKJYC010000240.1:0-3373 GCA_046715885.1 Usitatibacter sp. | reverse complement strand
ATCAACCCGGTGGTGAAGGCGCCTTCGTTCATCACCGACGACGGCACGGTGCTCATGGACTCGACCCTGATCCTCGACTACCTCGAGCGGATCGCCCCGCCGGGGCGGCGCCTCATGGCCGGGGGCGCGAAGGAGCGCCTGGAGCCGCTTCGCCTGATCGGGTTGGCCCTGGCCGCGTGCGAGAAGTGCGTGCAGATCGTCTACGAGAAGGAACAGCGTCCCGCGGACAAGCGCCATGGCCCATGGCTCGAACGCGTGAGCGGGCAGGCCAACGCCGCCTTCGAGGAGCTCGAGCTCGCCGCCGCCGGCCTCGCCGGCTGGTTCGGTGGCGAGCGCCTCAACGCGGCCGACGTCGCCGTCGCGTGCGCGTGGCGCTTCGGCCAGTATTACGACTCCGCGGAAGTACCCGCGGCAAAGTACCCGGCGCTCGTCGCCTACTCGAAGCGCGTGGAAGCATTGCCCGAGTTCCTCTCCACGCCGCTGGACTGACCGTTTTCTCAAAAAAAAACGGCAGCCGAAAAGCTGCCGTTTCCCTGCGAATCGGGTAACCCGAGATTCAGCCGATCGGCTTGATCGCGACGGCTTGCTTGCCCTTGGGGCCCGTCTTGATCTCGAACTCGACCTTCTGGTTCTCCTTCAGGGTCTTGAAGCCCGCGCCCTGGATTTCGGAGAAGTGGGCGAAGAGGTCCTCACCGCCGCCATCCGGCTTGATGAAGCCGAAGCCCTTCGTGTCGTTGAACCATTTCACAATTCCCGTGCTCATGCGTGTTTCGTTTTACTGTCTAGATTGCCCGAACCCCTCGGGCAGGGGGGCCAGCGACAAAAGGAACACATAAGGGAACTGAAGGATCGACGTCGAATGGCGTCGGTACTGGAGTTGCGACTTAAGGCACCTATCACTGCGAGCGGGATTGTACATCAAACCATAGGGGTATGTGCCGGCCGGGGGGTTGAACCGCGTTACGTCTGCCACGATCTATAGAGGCCTTGCAGCGGGAGTGCCGCGTGAATTTCAAGCAGATCCTCGTCCCCGCCGCGGTTCTCTCCGCGGCCCTCGCAGCAGCGACGGTGCCGCTGGCCCAGAATCGCGCCTTCCCCGAGCCACGGGCCGTCGCGCCGCGCGGGCCTCTGCTGCCGACGGAGCAGGCCATCGTCAGCCTGTTCGAGGCGACGGCGCCGTCGGTGGCCTACATCACCACCGAACACGTGCAACGCACGGGCGTCTTCACGCAGGCGCGCGCGCAAGGTGCGGGTAGCGGCTTCGTGTGGGACACCAAGGGCCACATCGTGACCAACAACCACGTGGTGCAGGGTGCCAGCAAGGTGAGCGTGGCTCTGGACGCGGGCAATCCGATGGAGGCCACGGTGGTGGGCCGCGCGCCCGACTACGATCTCGCGGTGGTGAAGCTGACGTCCGTCCCCAGGGACCTGAAGCCGATTCCGCTGGGTCTCTCGCGCGAGCTGAAGATCGGCCAGACGGTGTTCGCGATCGGCAATCCGTTCGGGCTTTCGCGCACCCTCACGCAAGGCATCGTGAGCGCTCTCGACCGCCACCTGCCGACCTCCGAAGTGCGCGAGATCGCCGGGGCGATCCAGACCGACGCCGCGATCAACCCGGGCAACTCCGGCGGCCCGCTGCTCGACAGCGCCGGGCGCCTGGTGGGCGTGACGAGCGCAATCCGCGGAAGCTCGGCGCAATCCTCGGGCGTGGGTTTCGCGATCCCGTCGGATCTCGTGAACCGCGTGGTTCCCAATCTCATCGCGCGCGGCAAGGCGCAGCAGCCGGGCATCGGCATCTCCGCCGTGGATCCGACCATCGTCGCGCGCGCGGGCCTCACCGGAGTGGTGATCGCATTGGTGGCTCCCGGCACGCCCGCGGCGGCGGCGGGGTTCAAGCCCGCGGACCTGAAGAGCGGCGTTCCCGGCGATATCATCATCGCGGTCAACGGGCGCCGGGTGGAGTCGCTCCCGACGTTCGCCGCGGAGATCGACCGCGCGGGCATCGACAGCACGCCGGAGCTCACGGTCGTGCGCGACGGCAAGGAGCGCAAGGTCAGGGTGAAAGTGGTCGACCTCGCGCGCTAGTGCGGGCCTTGCGTCCCTACCTTTGCGGGTAGGGACTGGCCGCCGCGCCCCGGCTACGCTGCTCGGAAAACAGCATCTCCTCATTCGCCGGCCCCCTCGCCGGTGAATACTGCCCGGCGGAAGGACTCGTCTTTCCGCCGGGTTTTTCCTTTCAGGGCTTCACCGTGGTGGCTTTTTCCGCCTGGGCTTTCAGGCGCTCGAGGAACGCCGACCAGTCGATGGGCTTGTGCTCCACGAAGCGCTTCTGCAGGTTGGCGAGCACGGCACCCCAGGCGCGGTCGAAGTAGGTGAACGCCTGGTCCCATTGCGCGCCCTCGCCCCAGCCCCCGTGGTGGAGCGTGACTTGCGTCTGCGTCTCGTTGACCGGCTTCATCCGCACCGTGACGTAGGTGCGCTGCGAGCGCGCCTCGGGCAGGTGCGGGGGCGCGTTCCACGTGAACGAAACCATCTTGCGCTCCTGCAGCGCGAGGAACCGCATGCCGTCAGCCCCCTTGAGCCCCGGCGGCGCGAACGGATTGAAGTAGATCTCGAAGGGCCCGTCGACCCGCGCCTCGACCTTCGCGTCGGGCGCGAAGAACGATTTCACGCCCTCGGTCGTCGTCCATGCGTTCCACACGGCATCCACGGGCGCGGGAATGATGGCGGTCTTGTCGACGGCGCGTTCGGCGGCATTGTTGGCGAGCGGCATGGCGAGGGCGGCGGTGGCGATGGCGGTTGCGAGTGTGTTGTTCATGGTGACCCCTAGAGCGGCCAGTGCTCGGTCTTCGTCTTCTTCGGCAGCACGAACTCCAGCGCGCCGAACGCGCCGTACATGAGGCGCGTCGCGAGCGGGGGCTTGCCGGTCTCGACGATCGACTTCAGGTTGTTCAGGATGAACATGCCGCCGCGCTGCATCTCGGTGGCCGTCTTCGTGCCCATCGGCACGTCTTCCACGGTGAGCGTGACTTCCACGCCGCCGGGGACCTGCTTCAGGTCGTACACGACCTTGCATACCGGATCGTCGTGCTGGGTGAAGCGGTGCGTGTGCGCGAAGCGGTGCGGCGGGGTGTACTCGACGACCTGGCCCTCGACGATGGTGTGGCCGCCGCTCACGGTGCGCATCTGCATGCGGTTGCCCGGCGCCAGGCCTTTCGAGGTGAGCATCGAGTTGAACACCGCGCCCTGCGGCGAATCGGTCTTGGTGAGTTCCCGGAAGATCGCCTCCATCGTTCCGTCGATGACGATCTTGAATACCGCTTTCGCTTCAGCCACGGCTTCCTCCTCGTTTCTTCTTGTCGATCGGCACCGG
>JBKJYC010000239.1:0-5641 GCA_046715885.1 Usitatibacter sp. | reverse complement strand
TCTCGAACCACACGTCGGTCTCATGCTTGAGGAACACCAACGTGTCGAGCACCGGAGCCAGCTTCGAGCCGGTGAGCTTCACGTAGAACTCCTCGGTGAATCCCTTCAAGTCCACGTTCGCAGCGTCCATCTTCGCGTAGAACTCGCGCCGCGGCGCCGGGCTCATGTATCCCGCGGTCACGGCCACGGACAGGATCCCCGCCTCGCGGCACGCGTCCGCCACATCCATCGCGTACTCGGCGAAGATCACCGGGTCGTTGTACGTGAACGCCACGCTGCGGCATCCCGACTCCGCCGCCGCCTTGGCGATGGCCCCCGGCGAGGCCTGGTCCATCAGCCGGTCCATGTCGCGCGACTTCGAGATGTCCCAGTTCTGGCAGAACTTGCACGCGAGGTTGCAGCCTGCGGTGCCGAACGAGAGGGTCGCGCTGCCGGGCAGGAAATGGTTGAGAGGCGTCTTCTCCACCGGGTCGATGCAGAACCCCGACGAGCGCCCATAGGTCGTGAGCACCATCGCGTCGTTCACGCGCTCGCGCACGAAGCAGGCGCCGCGCTGGCCCTCGTGCAGCTTGCAGTCGCGGGGGCAGAGGTCGCACTGCACGCGCCCGTCGTCCAGGCGGTGCCACCACCGCCCCGGATGCAGCGCACCCTCGATGCGATCAGGCACCCGGTCGTTCATCGCGGAATTTCTCCACGGTGTAGCGGGTGAGCTTGAGCTCGGGATGCCAGAAGCGCAGCGGAAGGTCGGCCTTGCGGCGCAGCTCGCAGAGGAACGCGAGCGGGTCGGGAATGCTCTCCCAGACCTGTGGCAGGAAAGTGGCGCGCGCCTCTCCGAACTCGAGGTGAACGCCGTCGACGCCGGGCCTCAATCGCGCCAGCGCTTCCATCTCGCTCGCCGCTTCCATCGCGCGGCGTTGCGAGAGCAGCGAGACCTCCACCTCGATGTCGCCAAGCTCGCTGCGCTCAAGCGGGGGAAACCGCGGATCGTGGAACGCAGCCGCCTGCGAGTTGTGCACGATGTCCTCGCCGAGGGCGCTGCGCGCATCCACGGTGCCGATGCAGCCTCTCAGCTCACCGTGCTTGCGAAGCGTCACGAAGGTGGCCGCGATCTGTCGCAGCCACTCGTTCGTCCGCGCCGCGCGCGCGCCCACACCCAGGCGCTCCTCGATGGACTCGCGCGCGATGGCCACGAGGGTCGGGCCATGGGCGATGCTATCCACGGGCCGCCTCGTGGAATGCGAACGCCGCGTAGCCCACGACGCGATCGCGCCCGCCCGCGGTATCGCCGGAATTGCGCAGGTCCACGAGCTCGGGCGTCATGGCGCGACGCCGCGCGAGCTCGAGCAGGCCGTTGATGGGCGCGGCGCCGCAGGCCTCATCGGGCTCCAGTCCACTGTCAAGGCGCAGCACCCGGTCAACCGTGTGCCGGTCGAGCGCCCGCGCAACCTCGTACGGATGGTAGTGCGAGAGATCGGAGCTCACGACGATGAGCGTCTCGTCCCCGCCCCACACCGCCTCGAGCAGCTGGGCCATTTGCGCCGGCGTGGCATCGCCCACGACCACGGGCACCAGCGTGAACGCTTCCAGCACCGACTGCAGGAACGGCACGTGGACCTCGAGGGAATGCTCGAACGCGTGGGCGCGTGAGCTCAGCTGGACGAACGGCAGGCGGCGCAGCCGCTCGAGGGCCACGCGATCGAGCGCCACGGAGCCGAGCGGGGAGTCGAAGGCCTCGGCGTCGGGAACCGCGGCGCCGCGCACGTGCACGCGATGCGCCGGCCCGGCGAGCACCACCCGCGAGATGCGGTCGCGAAAGGGCGCCACGCGCGCATAGACCCTCGCCGCGATCGGCCCCGAGTACATGTAGCCGGCGTGCGGCGCGATGATCGCCTTGGGCACGCGGGCGTCCGCGCCCTGCTCGCGCGCATCGGCGAGGTAGGCTGCAACTTCGGCCGCGAGCGCGGCGGGATCGCCGGGATAGAAAGTCCCCGCCACGGCGGCGGGTCGGATCGAGGACACGTGAGCCTCCGCATCGAACGGAGATGCGGCTAGCCTAGCACTGTCTAGCCGAGTTCCACTGACGCGCTCACTTTGCCGGCGCGGTCATGGCGCGCGCTGAGCTCCACCTTCGTGCCCCTGGGCGCCCTCACCGTCCATTCGACCTGGCCGCGGTCCGCGGTGATGTGCAAGTCCGGAAGGAATGCCTGGAGCGTCACCTTGTTCGCACGCCCCTCGAGTTGCGCGCCTTCGACCCGCGGCTTGCCGCCGACCAGCGTGGCGCCCGCGGGAAGTACCACCTCGTAGACCACCCCGCGCGTGATCTTGCGCTCGAGCGCACGCTTCGATACGTAGCTCGGCAGGTAGCCGGAATTCTGCACCGCGAGCTTCAGGCGCCACGTGTCGCCGCCGAGCGGCTCGGCGGTGGCCTGCAGCAGCTCCAGCTTCGGCAGCGTGAGCGCCTGCCACACGATCCAGTCGGGGAAGCGTTTCACCTCGCGCTCGATGTACTTCGCGGGCGGATTGCGAAAGGTCGCGAGCTTGTTCCACCCGCCCAGCTCGATCGGGCCCAGCTGCGGGTGGTCGAACGGATACCACGCAACGTAGCCTTCCCCGCCCAGCTCCTTGTCGCTCCAGCGGATCAGCTTCAGGTCGTCCTCGGCAGGATGTTCGCGGTACCAATCGACGAAGTGATAACTCTCGACACCCGCCTCCTTCACCGGCGCCCAGATCTCCACGGTCCAGAAGAAGGCACCCTGGTGCTCGTAGAGCCAGTCGAAGGCGCCGGTGATGACCGATTTGGGGTGGTACTTGAAGTCGTGGAAGATCGAGATGTTGGGATAGCCCGTCACTTCCGTGCTCTTCTTGCCGAAGAGCTTGTAGAGCCAGAGGTCCTCGGCATGCATCTCGTCGTCGGCCTGCGTCGAGAGCGGGCGCAGGATTACGCCGCTGTGCGTGTGGAACGAGATGCCGCCGCCGATGTTCGGGTGCTTCACGATGAAATCGACGACCGCGCGCACTTCCGGCTCGGAAGTCGGATACGGGCCCGCGCCGAACTGCTTGTACTCCTGGCGCCAGTCGACCGGGAAGTTGCGGTTGAGGTCCAGGCCCTCCTTGTCGCGGTTCAAGCGGATCTCGACGCCGTCGTAGTTCACCAGCGTGCCCTCGGGCACCACGTGCCAGTAGCGCCCACCGGCTTCGGCCGGATCGCGCGGCGTCATCAGGCGCGGGTCCTCCGGATGCTCCTTGAAGCCGCCGTGGGGATCGGGAATGCGCATCGAGAGCACGCGCCCGTCGCCGTCGACGTCCTCCACGTTCAGGCCGTCGACCGGTTCCTCGTCGAATGGGTAGGGACGCGTCGAGGAGCGGATGAACTTCGGCTTGTCGGCCAGCGCCCATTCGGCGCCGTCGGGATTGATGCGTGGGCACACGTAGACGGCGCGCGTATCGAGCAAGCGGGTCACGTCCTCACGCTTGCCGTAGAGCTCCTCGAGCGTCTTCAGCAGGTACAGGCACGCGGTGGATGCGGTGAGCTCGCCGGCGTGGATGTTGCCGTCGATCCAGAACGCAGGCTTGTCTCGTGCCGGCCCCGTGGCCGAGCTCGTGGCGGTGACGAGCCAGATGTCGCGCCCTTCGTGGCTCTTGCCGATGCTCTCCAGCGTGAAGAGCTGCGGATGCCGTGCGGCAAAGCCCTTCAGGTGCGTGGTGAGATCGGGGTAGCGGTAGAAACGATCGAACTGGAGTTCCAAGTCACCCCGCCGTTTTCTTTTTCCGGAGGAGCCGCACCACGGGCGGGCCAACCAGGATCAACACTGTCAGCGCCAGCAGCGCGGCGGAGATCGGCTTCTCGAGGAAGACCATGTAGCTGCCCTGGCTGATCGAGAGCGCGCGACGCAACTGCTCTTCGGCCAAGGGCCCGAGGATCATGCCCACGATCACGGGTGCCGCGGCAAAGCCGTAGCGGCGCATCAGGAAGCCGCCGAGGCCGATCACGTAGAGCAGGAACACGTCGAACGCCGACTGGCGCATGCCGTAGACGCCCATCGTCGCGAAGACGAGGATGCCGGCGTAGAGCTGCGGCTTCGGGATCGCGAGGAGCTTCACCCAGAGGCCGACCAGCGGGAGGTTCAATACGAGCAGCATCACATTGCCGATGTAGAAGCTCGCGATCAGGCCCCACACCAGCGGCGCGTTGGACTCGAAGAGCAACGGCCCGGGCTGCAGGCCGTATTGCTGGAAGGCCGAGAGCAGGATCGCCGCGGTGGCAGAGGTCGGGAGGCCCAGCGTGAGGAGCGGGACCATGACGCCCGTCGAGGAGGCGTTGTTCGCCGCCTCGGGTCCGGCCACGCCCTCGATGGCGCCCTTGCCGAACTCCTCGGGGCGCTTGGAGAGCTTCTTCTCCATCGCGTAGGAGAGGAAGGTCGGGATCTCGGCGCCGCCCGCCGGAATGGTGCCGAAGGGAAAGCCGATGAGCGTGCCGCGCAACCAGGGACCGATGGAGCGCCTCCAGTCGTCGGCCTTCATCCAGATGGAGCCGCTGATGCGCTCGACCTCTTCCTTCACGCTATGCAGCTTGGATGCCGCGTAGATCGTCTCGCCGACCGCGAACAGGCCTACCGCGACGGTGACTACCTCGATGCCGTCCAGCAGCTGCGGAACGCCGAAGGCGAAGCGGGCCTGGCCGGTCTGGTTGTCGATGCCCACGACGCCGATGGCGAGGCCGAGGAAAAGGCTCGTCAGGCCGCGCAGCGTGGACGAGCCCAGCACCGCGGAGACCGTGGTGAAGGCGAGGATCATCAGCGCGAAGTATTCCGGCGGGCCGAACTTGAGGCCCAGCTCGACCACGTACGGGGCTATGAACGTGAGGCCGATGGTCGCGAGGGTTCCGGCGACGAACGAGCCGATGGCCGCGGTGGCGAGCGCGGGACCCGCCCGCCCGCGCTTGGCCATCGCGTTGCCCTCCATCGCGGTGACGATGGTCGCACTCTCGCCCGGCGTGTTGAGCAGGATCGAGGTGGTCGAGCCGCCGTACATCGCACCGTAGTAGATGCCGGCGAACATGATGAGCGCGCCGCTCGCGTCGACCTTGGTGGTGATCGGCAGCAGCAAGGCGACAGTGACCGCCGGACCAACGCCCGGGAGCACGCCCACGGCCGTGCCCAACGTGACGCCGACCAGGCACCACATCAGGTTCGGCAGGGTGAGTGCGACCTGGAAGCCCTGGAGCAGTTGCGCCCAGATGTCCATTGGAGGTGCTAGGTGAGGAGCGGCTTGAAGACGCCCATGGGGAGGTTCAGCCCCAGGCCGTAGTTGAAGACCACGAAGATGAACACGGCGAGCACGGCGCCGACCGACGCGTTCAGCAGCCAGCGGCGGCTGCCGAAACTGCGCGCGACCATCACATACAGGAGGATCGAGGCGAGGATGAAGCCGAGCGGCTCGACCAGCAGGCCGTAGGCGACGATGCCGCCGGACACCCAGGCGAACGCCTTCCAGTCCATGGGAAGGTGCAGCTCCGCCTCCTCGTCGACGCCGCGGAAGCCGCCGGTGAGCGCTTCACGCAGGAGGCAGATGCCGAGGATCAGCCGGCCGGAGCCGACGAACCGCGGCACGACTCCGGGGCCGACCTGGGCGTATCCGCCGC
>JBKJYC010000238.1:0-5636 GCA_046715885.1 Usitatibacter sp. | reverse complement strand
GCGTCGTCGTAGAGGACCTTCACCTTGTCGGTGTCGCCCATCAGCGCCGAGAGGTTCGCCGCCATGAAGGGCGCCGCGTGATGCGCCTTGAGGAACGCGGTCTGGTATGCGACGAGCGCATAGGCGGCCGAGTGCGATTTGTTGAAGCCGTACCCGGCGAACTTCTCCATCTGGTCGAACAGGATCCCGGCCTTCGCGGCGGCAAGCCCGCGCTCCTCCGCGCCCTTGAGGAAGATCGCGCGCTGCTTCGCCATCTCCTCGGGCTTCTTCTTGCCCATCGCGCGGCGCAGCAGGTCCGCAGCGCCGAGCGTATAGCCGCCGATCACCTGGGCGATGGTCATCACGTGCTCCTGGTACGTCATCACGCCGTAGGTCGGCTCCAGGATCTCCTTCAACCGCGGGTCGAGGTACTCCCAGCGCTGGCGCCCGTGCTTGCGCTCGATGAACTCGGGGATCAGGTCCATCGGGCCGGGGCGGTAGAGCGCGTTCAACGCCGTCAGGTCCTCCAGCCGGTCGGGGCGCGCCTTCATGATGAGGTCGCGCATGCCGCGCGACTCGAACTGGAAGATCGCCACCGTGTTGCCCGCGGAGAACACCTTGTACGAGGCCGGATCGTCGAGGGCAATCCTGCCGAGGTCGAAGTCGGGCGTTCCGAGCGCGCGGATGTTGCGCTGCGCTTCGGCGATGATCGTGAGCGTGGTGAGGCCGAGGAAGTCGAACTTGTCCAGGCCCGCCTTCTCGACGTCGTCCTTGTCGAACTGGCTCACCAGCGCCGTCGAGCCCTCGGCGCTGTAGAGGGGGGTGAAGTCGGTGAGCTTGCCGGGGGCGATCAGCACGCCGCCCGCGTGCATGCCGACGTTGCGCGAGAGGCCTTCGAGCGCCAGCGCCAGTTCCATCAGCCCGGCGACGGTCTCCTGCTCCTTCACCAGGGCCTTCAGCTGCGGCTCGACTTCGAGGGCCCGCGTGAGCGTCATCCCCAGCTCGAACGGCACCAGCTTGGCGATGCGATCCACCTCGCCGTAGGGCATGCCCAGCACCCGTCCCACGTCGCGCACCACGGCCTTGGCGGCCATCGTGCCGAAGGTGGCGATCTGCGACACGCAGTCCGCGCCGTACTTCTGCTTCACGTAGTCGATCACCCGGTCGCGCCCGTCCTGGCAGAAGTCGATGTCGAAGTCGGGCATCGACACGCGCTCGGGATTGAGGAAGCGCTCGAACAGCAACTCGTAGCGCAACGGATCCAGGCCGGTGATGCCCAGGACGTAGGCCACGAGCGACCCCGCGCCGGATCCACGGCCCGGCCCCACGGGCACGCCGTTCCTCTGCGCCCAGTTGATGAAGTCCGCCACGATGAGGAAGTAGCCGGCGAACCCCATCTGGATGATGACCTTCAGCTCGAATTCCAGGCGGGCATCGTAGCGATCTCGCGCCTCGCGCCTCGGCGCCTCCTCGCGATAGAGCTGGACAAGGCGCGCCTCGAGCCCGTTTCGGGCCTGCGCCCGAAGGTAGTCCTCGATCGTCTCCCCGTTGGGCGTGGGAAAGTCCGGCAACCGGCTCACCCCGAGCTCGAACTCGAAGCTGCAGCGCCTCGCGATCTCGACGGAATTGGCGAGCGCCTCGGGCAGATCGGCGAACAGCGCCGCCATCTCGGCTTGCGAGGTGAAGTACTGGGACGGACGGAATTCGCGCGGCCGGCGCTGGTCGCCGAGCACGTAGCCCTGGGCGATGCACACCCGCGCCTCGTGCGCGCGGAAGTCCTCGCGCTTCACGAACTGGACCGGATGGGTGGCGACCACGGGCAGCTCCAACCGCCCGGCGAGCGCCACCGCGGCACGCACGCAGGCGTCGTCGCGCGCGGGGTCGGCGCGCTGCAGCTCGATGTAGAACGCGCCGGGAAAGTCCGCGGCCCACGCGTGGGCGCTTTCCTCGGCCTGTGCGACGTTCCCCGCGGCAAGCGCCTGCCCCACGTCGCCGGACGCGGCGCCCGAGAGGACGATCAGGCCCTCGGCCGCCTTCAGCCACTCGCGCTTCACCTCGGCCCGGCCGCGCCAGTGGTTCTCCACGTGCGCGCGCGTGAGGAGCGCGCAGAGCGCGAGGTAGCCCGCGCGATTGCGGCACAGGACCGCGACGCGGTAGGGATGGTCACGGCTGCGCTCGTTGGTGAGCCACAGGTCGCAGCCGATGATCGGCTGCACGCCCACGTCGCGCGCGGCCTGGAAGAACTTGATGGCGCCGAAGAGGTTCGCGAGGTCGGTGATCGCGAGCGCGGGCATGCCGTCGGCGGCGGCGGCATCGACCGCGGCTTCGACGCGTGCCATTCCATCGACGATCGAATACTCGCTGTGGAGGCGCAGGTGGACGAAGCGGGGAGCGGTCATTGGAACGAAGCGCGGTAACCGCGAAATTCTACACCCGCGCCCCCGGGCGACTCACCGTCGATCCGCGAAGAAGCGCGTGAGCAGGACAGCGCATTCCCCGGCCAGCACGCCGCCCTCGAAGCTCGCGTGGTGGTTCAACGCCGCGATCCCCGGAAGGTCCACGAGGCTGCCGCAGGCGCCGGTCTTGGGATCGCGGGCGCCGAACACGACCCGCCCGAGGCGGGCGTGGATCATCGCGCCCACGCACATCGCGCACGGCTCGAGCGTCACGAAGAGCTCGCACCCGGGCAGCCGGTAGTTGGCGAGCCGCGCCGCCGCATCGCGCAGGGCCACGACCTCGGCGTGCGCGGTAGGGTCCGCGGCCGAGATCGGCCGGTTGAAGCCGCGGCCCACGATCTCGCCATCCTTCACGACGACGGCGCCGACGGGCACTTCGCCCGCTTGCGCCGCCTGCTCCGCGAGGGCGAGCGCCTCCCGCATGTACGTTTCGTCGCGATTCACGGAAAGGCACCTGCGGGCAATTACGCTATCCTGTGAGGGAAGAAAGGCAGGCAGCTGTTTGTTTTACCAAGTAGATTTTTGCAAACCGCCGTTTCCAAATCTTACCGCAGGCTCGATCCAGATATGACGCCGAAAAAAGTCGCGATCACCGGATTTTCGTTTCGCTTTCCGGGGACTACCGCATCGCGCTATTGGGCCGACCTGCTGGCCGGCCGGGACTTGGTGACGGAGGTCGCGGCGGACCGCTGGTCGCGCGAGAGCTACCTGCATCCCAGCAAGGGCCACCCCGGCACCAGCTATACGTTCGCGGCCGGCTCGCTGGGCGATGTGTCGCTGTTCGACGCCGGCTATTTCGGCATCTCGCCGCGCGAGGCGAGCCTCATGGATCCGCAGCAAAGGCTGCTGCTCGAGCTCTCCGCCGAGGCGCTGGAGAACTCCGGCACCCGGGCCTCGGCGCTGCGCGGCACGCCGAGCGGAGTCTTCATCGGCATCGCGAGCGCGGACTATTCCTACCGCCTCGCGGACGATCTCGCGGCGGTCGACTCCTCCGTGGCCACCGGCAACACCGCGAGCATCGCGGCCAACCGCATCTCCTACGTCTTCGACCTGCGCGGCCCGAGCATGGCGATCGACACGGCCTGCTCCTCCTCGATGGTGGCGCTGCACCAGGCCTACCGCGCGATCGTCTCGGGCGAGTGCACCCACGCGCTCGCGGGCGGCGTGAGCCTGCACCTCCACCCCTACGGCTTCATCACCTTCTCCAAGGCCTCGATGCTCTCGCGCCGCGGGCGCTGCTCGGTCTTCGACGCCGCCGGCGATGGCTACGTGCGCTCGGAAGGCGGCGGCATCTTCGTGCTCGAGGATTACGAGCTGGCCGTCGCGGAGGGCAGCCCGATCCTCGCCGTGATCGCGAGCTCGGTGGTGAACACCGACGGACGCAAGTCGGGGTTGACGGTGCCGAGCGCGCGCGCGCAGGCGTCGCTGATGGAGCGTGCCTATAGCGAGGCGGGCATCGATCCGGCGGCGATCGACTACGTGGAGGCGCATGGCACCGGAACGCCCGTAGGCGATCCGGTCGAGACGCGCGCCATCGGCGATGCGATCGGCAAGCGAAGGCCCAAGGGGAAGCCCGTGCCCATCGGCTCGGTGAAGAGCAACCTGGGCCACCTCGAGGCCGCATCGGGCGTGGCCGGGCTGGTGAAAGCGCTCTACTGCATCCAGCACCGCATGATCCCGGCGACCATCGGCATCGAGACCGTCAATCCCAACATCCACCAGGACGACTGGAACCTCGAGATCGTCACCGCCAACAGGGCGCTGAAGCCGACCGGCAAGCTCGTGGTGGGCGTGAACTCCTTCGGCTTCGGCGGCGCCAACGCCCACGTGATCCTCGAGAGCCACGAGGCGGCGAAGCCCACGCTCTCCGCCCTGCACCACGATGCCTTGCTGCCCGTCATGGTATCCGCGAAAGATGGCACCGCCCTGAAGGCGGCGGCCCGTGATCTCGCGGCGTTCATGAAGGAAGTGCCGGCGGGCGCGTTCTACGATGTCGCGCACAGCACCGTCTTCCGGCGCGAGTGGCACGCCCATCGCGCGATGGTGTTCGGCTCGACCGCCGAGGCGATCGCGCAGGCGCTGCAGAACTTCACCGAGGACGCGCCCTCGGCCTTCCCGGTCAGCACCGGCACGGCACTCGACGTTCCGCGCGGACCGGCGTTCGTGTATTCGGGCAACGGCTCGCAATGGGCGGAGATGGGTCGGCGGCTGCTCGCCGAGGAGCCGCTGTTTCGCGACGCCGTGCGCGAGGTCGACACGATCTTCCGCCGCTGGGCCGACTGGTCGCTCGAGGCCGAGCTCGCGGGCGCCAACGGTCCCGACCGCTACGCGTTCACGGAGATCGCGCAGCCGGCGCTGTTCGCGCTGCAAGTCGGCATCACGAGGATGCTGCGCCACCGCGGCATCGAGCCGGTGGCCGTCGCCGGCCACAGCGTGGGCGAGGTCGCCGCCGCGTGGGCCGCGGGCGCGCTCTCGCTCGAGGCCGCGGTCGAGGTGGTGTACCAGCGCAGCCGCCTGCAGGGGACCACGCGCGGCACGGGCGAAATGACGGCGGTTGGCGCCGACCACGCGGCCGTCACCCGGATCCTGGAGGAGCTCGGGTTGGCCGAGGCCGTGAGCATCGCCGGGGCCAACAGCGCGCGCGGCGCCACGATCGCCGCGCCGCCCGAGGCGCTCGCGCGGGTCGAGGCGCTGCTCTCCGAGCGCGGCATCTTCCACAAGCGTCTCGCCCTCGACTATGCGTTCCACAGTCCGGCGATGGACCCCATCGAGCGACCAATGCGGGAGGCGCTGGCCGCGCTCCGCCCGGCGCCGTGCACGGTGGCATTCCACTCGACCGTCGCCGGAGCGTCGCTCGCGGGCACGGCGCTCGACGCGGCGTACTGGTGGCGCAACATCCGCCAGCCGGTGCAGTTCCAGGCCGCCATCGAGGGGCTGATCGCCGCGGGCACCAACATCTTCATCGAGATCGGGCCGCACGCGGTGCTGCGCGGCTACATCCGCGACGCGTTGAAGCGGACAGAGACCGCCGGCACGGCCATCGCGACGCTGCTCACCGGCGACGGCGCTCCGCATCGGGTCTGGAACGCGGGCTGCGAGGCCGTGATCGCCGGGGCGCGCATCGACTGGGGCTGCGTGTTTCCGTGGCGCGGGCGCTTCGTGCCGCTGCCCCACTATCCGTGGCAGCGCGAGCGCCATTGG
>JBKJYC010000237.1:0-2696 GCA_046715885.1 Usitatibacter sp. | reverse complement strand
CGCCCTACCCTCCCGCGTGCAAAACGCCGGCCCCGCGAGGATCAAGGGTCGCTTCGCCATCGACAGCCTGGCCAGCAGGTCGCCGGCATCGGCGTCGGAGATGACTGCTTCGACGACCTCGAAATCCTCGGTGCGAACTTGTCCGCCTGGTGCCGTGTCTTCAAGGGAGTCACTCGGCAAGCTCAGATGCACCGGGCCGCGACGCCCCGAGCGCGCGTTGCGCACTGCCTCCGCAAAGTCCGATGCGAGCGTTTGCGCGTCACGATTCATCCAAGATCGCTTGCACACCGGCGCTGCCATCTCGGCCTGCGCCATCTCCTGGAACTGGCCGCGGCCCAGGTCCCCAGCCGCGGCGTGCCCGGACAGGAGAACCACCGGCGACTCCGCCATGCGCGCGGTGTAGAGCGCGGACACCGCGTTGGCATGCCCCGGTCCGCCCGTGACGAGCGCCACGCCCACCTCGCCGGTGAGACGCGCCCAAGCATCCGCCATGTGCACGGCGGCGGCTTCGTGCCGCACATGGATCAACTCGACGCCCGCGTCGAGCGCGGCATCGAACACCGGCATGATGTGGTTGCCCGAGAGCGTGAAGATGCGCTTCACGCCCGCGCATACCATGGCGGCCATCAATGTCCTGGACATGCGGGACTATACTTCCACGAAGACGCAACCAACAAAAGGAGAGGAACAGATGGATACCACCCGCTTCGCCTCAACTCTCGTGATCGCGACCATGGTTCTTGTCTCCCTCGCCCTTGCGGTCTTCGGCGCGTATTTCCTGACGGCGGAAACGCTCGGCGTCGGCGCAATCGGAGGTGCGGTCGTAGTCGCTCTCATCGCAAGAATCAACCAGGCGGCCGACCAGCAGGCGGAGCTTCGGAAGCTGCTGGAGCGCGGCAGGGTTGCGTGAGGGGCCAGCGGCGAAGAAGTGGCGGAGAGGGCGGGATTCGAACCCGCGTTAGGCTATTAACCTAAACACGCTTTCCAGGCGTGCGACTTAAACCGCTCATCCACCTCTCCGGTGGCACAGAAGCGCAAAACGAAGCCCGAAATTATACCGGGAACACCCCCCACCTTCCCAGTGTGATCTTCCGGAACGAGAAGACCTGCTGCGAGAACAGGATAACCAGGATCAGCAGCATCGCTCCGTGCACCGGCCACAGGCCGACCCACGCGGAGATCTTCCCCTGCGCGGTCCACGCCTGGAAGATCGAGAGCAGGTTGCTGTAGAGGGCATAGGTGAGGATGGCCAGCAGCAGGTTCCAGGAGCGCCCGGATCGCGGGTTCACGAACGCGAGCGGGATCGCGAAGAGTCCCATGATGATCACGCCCAGGGGCTGCGCGATGCGCCAGTGCAGCTCTGCGGCAGTGGGCGCCGTGCGCTCCTGCATCAGGTCGAGCGTGCTTTTGGCCTTGTTCTGGGGCGCCTCGCGCTTGGCCTCGCGCGGCTCGATGCGCAACGCATAGCGGTCGAAGTCCACGGTGCGGTAGTCGAGCGAGCCGGGCTCGCCCTCGTAGCGCCGGCCCTCGAGCAGCACCACGAAGCGGTCGCCGTTCTCCGCGGTCTCGATGAATCCCTTCATCGCAACCATCACGCCCATCTTGCCGTTCTGGCGCGATTCGACGAAGACGTTGTTCACCTCCGCGTCGGCCTCGGAGATCTTGTCGACGAAGAACACGCGGTCGGCGTTGCGCGACTCGCGGAAGATGCCCGGCGTGACACTCGAGACCTCGTCGCGGCTCTGCAGCAGCCGCTGGTACTCCACGCTCTGGTCTTGCGACCAGGGCGCCACCCACAGCGAGAGCAGAGCACACACCAGCGCCACCGGAAGGCTGAATTGCAGCACCGGCTTCACCCACGCGGCGATGGACAGGCCCGAGGTGAACCACACCGTCATCTCGCTATCCCGGTAGCTTCGCGTGAGCGCGAGGAGAACCGCCGCGAATACCGCGATGCCCAGCAACACCGGCATGTAGTTGAGGATCCCGAAGGCGATGAGCCCGACCACCGCTTCCGGAAGCACGTCACCGCCCGCGGCCTTTCCCAGCAGCAGGATCAGCAGGCGCGTGAGGATGATGGCGATCAACACGCCCACCACCGCCATCGCGATGAGGCTGAACTCACGAATCAGGCTGCGCTGGAAGATCACGGTGGGCTAGGCTGCGACGGCGTTTTGACTGGCGTGGACTATCCGTCGATAATCCGGGGTCAACAAGAAGAAGCCAAGTCGAGGAAAACAAATGGAATTTAGCATAAAGAGCGGCAGCCCCGAGAAGCAGCGCACCGGCTGCGTGGTGGTCGGTGTGTACGAGGGCCGCAAGCTCTCGCCCGCGGCGCAGGACATCAACGCCGCTTCCGGGCGCTACCTCGCCGACCTCCTGAAGCGTGGTGACATGGAAGGCAAGGCCGGCACCACGCTGCTGCTGCATAGCGTGCCCAAGATCCCCGCGGACCGCGTGCTGCTCGTGGGCCTCGGGCGCGAGCGCGAGTTCGGCGAGAACACCTATCGCGGCGCCCTCCTCGCGGCCGCCAAGGCGCTCAAGTCCACGGGCACCACGGAAGCGACGGTGTGCCTCACGGACCTGCCTCTCAAGCGCCGCGACACGGGCTGGAAGGTCGAGCAGGCCATCCTCGCCATCATGGACGGCGTCTACCGGTTCGACCGGATGAAGAGCAAGCCGACCGAGGCCAAGCG
>JBKJYC010000236.1:0-4879 GCA_046715885.1 Usitatibacter sp. | reverse complement strand
ACGCCCTTCACCTTGTCGCCCTTCTTGTGGTTCATGGCGAACTCTTCCCACGGGTTCGGCATGCACTGCTTCATCCCGAGGGAGATGCGGCGGCGGTCCTCGTCGATCTCGAGGATCATCACCTCGATCTCGTCGCCGAGGGACACGACCTTGGCGGGATGCACGTTCTTGTTGGTCCAGTCCATCTCGGAAACGTGCACCAGGCCCTCGATGCCGCTCTCGATCTCGACGAACGCACCGTAGTCGGTGATGTTGGTGACCTTGCCGAACAGGCGCGTGCCGTGCGGGTAGCGCCGGGAGATGCCGATCCAGGGATCCTCGCCCAGCTGCTTCAGGCCCAGCGAGACGCGGTTCTTCTCGGCATCGAACTTGAGGATCTTCGCGGTCACCTCGTCGCCCACCGACAGGACTTCCGTCGGGTGCTTCACGCGGCGCCACGCGAGATCGGTGATGTGCAGCAGGCCATCGATGCCGCCGAGGTCCACGAACGCGCCGTAGTCGGTGATGTTCTTCACGACGCCCTTCACGACCGCGCCTTCCTTCAGCGTCTCGAGGAGTTGCTGGCGCTCCACGCCCGCGGTCTCTTCCATGACGGCGCGGCGCGAGACGACGACGTTGTTCCTCTTGCGGTCGAGCTTGATGACCTTGAACTCGAGCTCCTTGCCCTCGAAGTGCGAGGTGTCCTTGACGGGACGCAGGTCGACGAGCGAGCCGGGCAGGAAGGCGCGAATGCCGTTCACCATGACGGTGAGGCCGCCCTTCACCTTGCCGCTCACCACGCCCTTGATGATGGTCGCGTTGTTGAGCGCGTCGTCCAGGCTGGTCCAGGCGGCAAGCTTCTTGGCCTTGTCGCGGGAGAGCTTGGTGGCGCCGAAGCCGTCTTCGAGGGCTTCGATGGCGACGGAGACGAAGTCGCCCACCTTGACCTCGAGCTCGCCGCGGTCGTTCTTGAATTCTTCGGTGGAGATTGCGCTTTCGGACTTGAGGCCGGCGTTGACGATGACGACGTTCATGTCAACGAGGACCACCTCGGCCGTGATGACTTCGCCGATGCGCATCTCCTGGCGCGTCAGGCTCTCTTCGAAGAGAGCAGCGAAGCTTTCCGGGGCGGGAGCGGTAGTGGATTGAGACAGCATTGAGAGGTACTTTCGGTTGGTTGCAGCCTCGCGGCCGGTTGAACACCGTCGGTAAGTGGCGCGGTGCGCCTAACTCACTGACACCCTTGGGCTTTTGCCCGACGTTTAGGACCCTGCACTACTTCGCGGCGCGGTGGCTCCACTCGCCGAGGATGCGTTGCACGGCCTCGTCGATGGAAATTCCCGTGGTATCGAGAAAAACCGCGTCGGGATAATGCTTTAGCGGCGCCACGGGGCGGGTGCTGTCTCGCTCGTCACGGCGCCGCAGTTCCTCCACGACGTCCGTCATTTTTGCATACATTCCCTTTTCCATCAACTGCTTATGCCTTCGCTGGGCCCGCGTGTCCACGGCCGCGGTGAGAAACACCTTCAGCGCCGCGTCGGGGAACACCACCGAGCCCATGTCGCGGCCGTCGGCAACCAGTCCGGGCGGGGCGCGAAACCCCCGCTGCCGAGCCAGCAGCCGGTGGCGAACCTCGGGGATGGCGGCCACCCGGGAGGCGGCGGCGCCTACATCCTCGGCCCTCAGGGCCTGGGGCACGTCCTCGCCATCCAGCCAGGTGCGCCCGTCGCGGAACGTGACGGCCATGCCCCCCGCGGCGTCCGAGAGGCCCGCGGCGTCGTCCAGGGCGGTCCCCCCGCGCAGTCCCTTCAGGGCGACCAGCCTGTAGAGGGCGCCGCTGTCCAGATACTGGAATCCAAGCGCTTCGGCCACCCGGGCGGCGACCGTGCCCTTGCCCGACGCCGAGGGCCCGTCGATCGCGATGACCGGGCTGCTCACGATGCGAGACGCGCGAACGCGTCGAAGTAGTCGGGAAACGTCTTCGCGACGCATCCGGGATCGTTGATGCGCACCCGCCGCGGACCGAAGGACGCCAGCGAGAAGCTCATCGCCATGCGATGGTCGTCGTAGGTGTCGATGGTGACAGGCGCGAGGCTCGAGGTTCGAGGCGCGAGAGAGTCCCCTTCAGGCGCGAGGCGCGAGGCTCGAGGCGCGAGAAAGTCCGCGGGAGGCACCACGACGAGGAAGTCGGGCCCCTCGGTCACCGTGGCGCCGAGCTTGCGCAGCTCGGTGGCCATCGCGGCGATGCGGTCCGTCTCCTTCACGCGCCAGCTGGCGATGTTGCGCAGCCGGCACGGTCCGGTCGCGTAGAGCGCGGCGACCGCGGCGGTCATCGCGGCGTCCGGAATGCGGTTCATGTCGAGGTCGAAGGGTGCCAGCGGCAGCGCCCCGCGCGACTCCATCCAGCCATCGCCCACGGTGACGCTGGCGCCCATGGCCTCGAGCACCTCGGCGAAGGCCACGTCGCCCTGGAGGCTGCCGCGTCCGACCCCGACCACGCGCACCGGCCCGCCGCCGATCGCCCCGGCGGCGAGGAAGTAGGACGCCGAAGACGCGTCGCCTTCGACCTCCAGGCTTCCAGGCGATGCGTAGCGTGCTTCGGCGGGCACCTGGAAAGCGCTCCAGCCTTCGCGCACAACTTCGACGCCGAAGCGCTTCATGAGGCCGAGCGTGAGGTCCACGTACGGTTTCGAGATGAGCTCGCCTTCCACCTCCACGCGCGCCCCCCCTCCAGCCCAGGGCAGCGCCATCAGCAGCGCCGAGAGGAATTGGCTCGATACGTCGCCCCGCACCCGCAGCACCCCCGTCACCCGCGCCCCCAGGGGCGCGATGGCGAGCGGCGGGAATCCGGCATGGCCGCGCCATTCGATGCGCGCTCCGAGCTGGCGAAGGCCGTCGACCAGGTCGCCGATGGGCCGCTCGTGCATGCGGGCCACGCCGGTCAGGATGTAGTTGCCGTCGGAGAGCGCCAGCACCGCGGTGAGCGGCCGAAACGCGGTGCCGGCGTTGCCGAGGAAGATCTGCGCCGATTTCACCGGGAATCCCGGGGCGCGTCCGATGCCCTCGATGACGAGATGCTCCGGACCGCGCCTTTCCTCGACGCGAACTCCGAGCGTTCGAAGGGCCTCGCGCATCACGCGCGTGTCGTCGGAATCCAGCACTGAGCGCAGCTCCGTGGTGCCCGCGGAAAGTGCCGCGAGCAGCAGGGTGCGATTGGAGATGCTCTTCGATCCCGGAAGCCGCAGGGTCCCGGCAGCCTTGCGCACGGCGGGAAGCTCGAGCGGACCCACGCTCATTCCGTGGACGTGCTGCGGCGCGTTCTCGCGATCCACGCCGAGCGCGCACCGCGCGCCTCGCGCATGAGGCGCTCGAGGGCCGGCCCGTCGCCCTTGTCGATCAGCGCGCGGAAGACGGCGAGCCGCGCCGCGAAGCAGTCGACCTCCGCGAGCAGGGCCTCCTTGTTCTGCAGCGCGATGTCGCGCCACATCTCGGGCGAGCTCCCCGCGATGCGCGTGAAGTCGCGAAAGCCCCCGGCGGCGAATCCGAAGAGGTCGTGCGAATTCTCGCGCGAGGCGATCTCGGAGACGAGCGCAAAGGCGAGCAGGTGCGGCAGGTGGCTCACCGCGGCGAACACCTGGTCGTGGGCCTCGGGCGCGGCGGTCGCGATGCGCCCGCCCGCGGCCTCCCAGCAGGCGCGCACGAGGTCCTGGGCGTCGGCGGCGGTTTCGGCCGCAGGCGTGAGCACGATGCGGGCCCCGCGGAAGAGCTCGGGAATGGCGGCATCCACACCGCTCGACTCACGCCCGGCGATCGGATGGCCGGGCACGAAGCGCGCGAAGCGCTCGCGCAGGGACGCGCGCGCGATCCGCACCACCTCCGCCTTCGTGCTGCCCGCGTCCGTGACCACGCTGTCCGCGCGCACCACAGGCGCCACGTCGCGCAGCACACCGCCAAGCTGCCGCACCGGGACGGCTATGAAGACGAGATCGGCGTCCTTCGCCGCATCCGCGGCCGACTCCGCCGCCGTGTCGATGACGCCGAGCGCGATGGCGCGCTCGAGCGCGCGCGGATCGCGGTCGTGGCCCACGACCGTCGCCACCGCGCCGGCGCGCTTGAGCGCAAGCGCGAACGAGCCCCCGATGAGGCCCACGCCGATGACCGCGAGGGTTTTCAGGCGCCGCAAGCGAGCCTATCCGCGCGCCAGCGCTTTTTCGAGCGCGGCAAGGAAGCGCGCGTTGTGCTCGGGGCGTCCCACCGTGACGCGCAGGTGCTCGGGCATCCCGTAGTTGGCGATCGGACGCACGATCACGCCGCCGGCGAGCAGCTCCCGGTAGACACGCGCCGCATCGCCCACCTTGACGGTGATGAAATTCGCATAAGAGGGGATGAACTCCAGGCCGAGGCGCTCGAATCCGGCGGCGAGCTGCTTCAAGCCCGCGGTGTTGTTGGCGCGGCTGCGCTCGATGAATTCCGCGTCGTCGAGCGCGGCGCAGGCCGCAACCATGGCGAGGTGGTTCACGTTGAACGGCTGGCGCACGCGATTCATCAGCTCGGCGACCTCCGGGTCGGCCACGCCGTAGCCCACCCGCAGCCCCGCGAGCCCATACGCCTTCGAGAGCGTGCGCGAGAGCACCAGGTTGTGAAAGCGCGTGACCCACTGCACCGCGGGCGACTCCAGCAGCGGCGAGAGATACTCGCCGTACGCCTCGTCGATGACCACCAACACGTTGGGCGGGACCTTCGCGATGAAAGCGAGCAACTCGTCCCAGGGCATGAACGTGCCGGTCGGGTTGTTCGGGTTCGCGACGAAGACGATCTTCGTGTCGCGGCCGATTGCCGCGAGGACGGCAGGCAGGTCGGTATCGTAACCGCGCGTGGGGACCTCGATCGGCCGCGCGCC
>JBKJYC010000235.1:0-6355 GCA_046715885.1 Usitatibacter sp. | reverse complement strand
TCGCGACCGCGACCGCCGTCGCGGTCACGACCGAGCCATGCCCGGCCGAGAACAGCAGCCCGGACCAGCGCGCGAGCCGCGGCCGGGTGGGCGCATTGAAGCGCGTGAGCGCGTCGATCGCCGCAAGATGGTCGGGATCGAGCCCGTGCTTGAGGCCGAGCAGGAATACCACGGCCACGAGCGGCAGCCACTGGGTCGGCAGGCTATCCATGGCGCGTTCGCCTCACTTCACCAGGAAGAGCTCGTTCCACAGCTTCTCCCACTGCCCGGCCTCGTCGAGCACCGTGGCCGGATCCACCAGCGTGAACGGGAAGTTGTTGAGGTCCGTCTTCACCTTCGTGCTCGCGGGCACGCGGCCTTGATGAGCGTGGCCATCCACTCGGCATCGGTCGCCTCCTGGCCGATGCGCCCGCGCCAGCGCCCCTCGGCAAAGCCCTCGTAGATGGCCGGCAACTCCGCCTTCGACACCTTGCGGGTGTTGTAGGCGACCACGAACGCCCAGCCCCTCGAAACCCGATCGCCGCGCCATCGCAGACCGCTCCGCCCCTGGATTGACCCTCGCTTCGATTCTATGATTAAGTCCGCATGCCGGCAATTCATTTCGGAACCAAGTTCCATATAGAAGAATCTAGCCGCCGATGACGACGAAGACCACCACCACCACGCACTACCACATCCAGAAAAGGCGCCGCGCGGAGTTCATCGAGGAGTGGCGGCGCTACCGCCAGTCGGTGATCCGCGCCCGAGACGTGCTCCTGGTGCCGACCGCGCGCGGCCTGCGAAGCGGCGTCTACATGGGCTGGGACGGGGGCCGCCCGACGCGCTGCCTCGATGCGCACGTGCACGAGGTCGATCCCGGCGCGACCACCACCATCCATCGCCACTCCTGGGATGCGATCCTCTTCATGGTCGAGGGCAGCGGCTGGACCGAGGTCGACGGCGTGCGCTACGACTGGAAGCCCTGGGACGCGATCCACGTTCCCGCATGGAGTTGGCACCGCCACGGCAACGCCGGCTCCGCGCCCGCGCGCTTCATGAGCTATTCCTCCGAGCCCACGCTGTGGACGCTCGGCATGAGCGTGCTGGAGGATCGCGGCCACGAGCCCTACGCGAGCCTCCCTCCGCGCCCGGCCTTCAGCCCGGGACCGGCGGGCGACGACCCGTACGCCCGGCGCCTGCGGCGCGTGGCCAGCGAGGCCGCGAAACGCCGCTCCGGGCGCATCCACACGCCGTACGACGAGCAGGACTTGCTCGCCACTCCGCGCGGAACGCGCACCAAGTTCCTCAACGACCGCGCCATCGGCAACCAGGCCTCGGGGCTCTCCAGGTCATGATCCAGTTCGCGCCCGGCAAGACGCAGAGCCTGCACCGGCATCCCGGCGAGGCCCGGCTCTGCGGCGCTTGCCGCGATGTGCGAAGGCTGGGATGGACGGCGCATCCGCAAGCTCGTGCTCGCCGCGCTGGCGCAGCGGATCGAAGTGGCGCGCGACCCGTCGAAGGCCGCATGGGAGGATTTCCTCGCCGCCGCGCGCAAGCAGGGCGGCGTCGAGTGGGCGGGTGGGGCGGCGCCGAAGTCGCGCGAGCTGTTCCCCGACGTGCCCGAAAGCCTCATGCACGACCATGACCACGGGCACGGCCCGGCGCATTCGCACGACTGTTCCCGCGGCGCGGCGCCCGAGCAGGTGGTGCACGCCCGCGTCGACAAGCCCCGCGACTGAACGCTCTTCCATGAGCTGCTTGCCGGCATTGCTACTCGCGGGGGCGCTCGCGGCCGCGTTCGCGGCTCCCTCGGCCCTCGCCCAACCGCGCTCCGGCGACTATCCGTCCAAACCCATTCGCATCGTGGTGCCCTATCCGCCCGGGGGCGGCGCCGACCTGCTGGCGCGCTTGGTCGGGCAGCACCTGGGCGAGCGCCTGAAGCAGACGGTGATCGTGGAAAACCAGGGAGGCGCGAGCAACACTATCGGCATCAACACGGTTGCAAAGGCGCCGCCCGACGGCTACGTGCTCGGGCTCGCCACACCCGTGTTCGTGATGACGCCCTCGCTCATCAAGGACCATCCCTACGATCCCCTCCGGGATCTGGTACCCGTTGCGATGATCGGCTATACACCGCTGGTGCTCGTGGTGCATCCGGGCGTGCCCGCGCACTCCGTGGCGCAGCTCATCGCGCTCGCGAAGGCAAAGCCCGGGGCGCTGAATTTCGCGTCGCTGGGCTCGGCGACGACGCAGGGCCTCGCCGCCCTCCTCTTCAACAGCGCGGCCGGCATCGAGACGACCGAGGTACCCTACAAGGGAAGCGCCCCGGGCGTTACCGACCTTCTCGGCGGCTCCGTGCAGCTCATGTTCAACGCCATGCCCTCGATGCTGCCGCACGTGAAAGCGGGGAAGCTGCGCGCGCTGGGCGTCACCAGCACCGGGCGCTCGACGCTGCTGCCGGACCTTCCGACGATCGGCGAGACGCTGAAGGGCTACGAGGTCGTCACGTGGTACGGATTCGTCGCGCCCGCGGGCACTCCGCGCGCGGCGATCGATATCCTCAACCGCGAGATCGGCGCGGTGCTGGCGCTTCCCGAGGTCCGTGAGCGATTGCGCGGCTCGGGGCTCGAGCCCAATCCGATGCCGCCCGAGGCGTTCGGCGCCCTGCTCCGGTCGGAATCCGAGAAATGGTCGCGCGTCATCGCCGAGGCCAGGATCGCGGCGGACTGAGTCACCAGAGCCGGCCGTCGCGCTCGACGATGGCGCTCATCTCCTGCAGGAATTCCGGCGGTCCGAAGCCGAAGCGCTCGCCCGCCTGCTCGTACATGAACGGGCGCTCCACGCGCAGGCTTAGGGCACGCATCCAGGCGAGGAGCGCCTCGTCGGGATCGCGCCCGGCGGAGCGCAACACGTACACCTCCCGGCCACGCCAGCGCTTCGAGATGATGATCACGCCGAGCCGGTCGGGGCGGAAGTCCTCCGGAAACGGCGATTGCGGGGCGAGCCAGCCGCAGACGAAGTCGCGGCACGGGTGCTGCGGCCGGCGCGTGTAGATCGAGCAGCAATCCGCGCCGCGGAAAAAGCACGGCGTTCCCGGCTTCATTGCGTGCCCCTCGATCGCGCCCGCCACCCAGCCATCGCAGCAGGCGGTGCACGTGCCGCACGCGCGCATCGCGCCTGCGATCGGGATCACGGCGCCGCAGCACTTCTTGTTCTTGAGGCCGCTGCCGCAGGGGCAGGGATCGTTGCGTCCGGGCGTCACGGCAGTCGGGTCGGGCAATCGCGTCCAGTATACTCACCGCGACCGTGGAACCCCGTTCTGCATGAAAGAACTCCGGCCGGCGACGGCCCTCTACGCAGCGCTCCTCGTCGCGGTGCTGCAAGGCATGACGATGCGCGGGGCGAAGATCCTCATGTCGCTCTCCGCGCTCGAGCAGGGCGCCAACCCGCTCGGGGTCGGCATGCTCGCCGCGACGTTCGCCGCGTTCCCGCTGCTGCTCGCCGTGTATGCGGGCCGCGTGTCGGACCGCATCGGCGTCAAGCGTCCGCTCCAGTGGGGCTCGCTGGTGATCGCCGCCGGGCTCGCGATCCCGCTCGCGGTGGCCGGCATCCCCGGCCTCTTAGCCGGCGCGGCTTGCGTCGGCCTGGGCCACATTTTCTTCCACGTCTCGATCCATAACCTCTTCGGGGCCTTCGGCGAGGGCGAAGCGCGCACCCGCAATTTCGCCACTTTCAGTCTCGGCGCCTCGGTTGCTGCCTTCCTCGGTCCCTCGCTCGCCGGGTTTTCCATCGACGGGCTCGGCTATCCGGCGACGTTCGCGCTAACCGCCGCCGTCGCCGCGGTGCCGTGCCTCCTGGTCACGGCGCTGCCCGGGATGATCCCCGCGCGCACAGCGCCCCGCGAACCCGAACACGCCGGCGGCTCGCTCGCGCTGCTGCGCGATCCCGGCCTGCGGCGCACGCTGGTCCTGAGCGGCGCCACGATCACCGGGATCGAGCTCTTCACGTTTTACTTCCCGGTCTACGGACGCTCCGTCGGGCTGTCGGCGTCGCTCATCGGCATGGTGATGGCGAGCTACGCTGTGGCCGCCTTCATCGTGCGCCTCGGCCTGCCGCGCGCCGCGCGGCGCGTGGGCGAGGTCGGCATGCTCACCGGCGCCCTGCTCGTCGCGGGCGTGGTGTACCTGCTGGTGCCGATGTTCGACCACGCGGCCGTCCTCGCCCTCATGGCTTTCCTGATGGGCCTGGGCCTGGGGTGCGCGCAGCCGCTCACCATCCTGCTCGCGTACAACCACGCGCCGCCGGGCCGCTCGGGCGAGGCGCTCGGCATGCGCCTCACGGTGAACAAGATGACGCAGATCGTGGTGCCGCTCGCGTTCGGCGCGCTCGGAACCGCGTTCGGCCTCGCGCCCGTTTTCTGGGCCAACGGCGCGTTCCTGCTGTCGAGCGGCCTGCTATCGTTGCGCGAGCTGCGTGGCGCGAAGGTCGTCACGCCGCCCGCGGGAACCGCAGCCCGGGAGGAGGATTCGCCATGATGAAGCCGATGTTGATCGCCCCGCTCGCGTCGGGGCGCGGGCCCGCGGATCGCGCCGAATCCCCTGCCCTGGGAGTCCGGGAATAGCGCGGGCGCGCCTTCCTATCCGAGGTACGCGCCGCCGTTGACGTGCCATACCTGGCCGGTGACGTAGCGGCCGCCCGGCCCCGCGAGCAGGCGCACCACCGCGGCGACTTCCTCGGGCTTGCCCTGGCGGCCGAGGAGACCTTCCCGCCGGTGGGAGGCCTTGGGACCGCTGGAGGCGCCGCGAAGGGTGTCGATCACGCCGGGGACGACGCAATTCACGGTGATCGCATCGGGCCCCAGGTCGTGAGCGAGAGCATGCGTGAGCCCCACGAGCCCCAGCTTCGCCGCGGCCACGTGAGGCCGGCCCGCGGCTCCCGTGTGGCCCGACATGCCACCCAGGCTGATGATGGCGCCGCTGCGGCTCGCGCGCAGCGCCGGCAGCGCGGCCTTCACGCAGATGAAGGCGCCGTCGAGGATGATGCCGGTCACGAAGCGCCACTTGGCGAGATCGACATCATCGATCGTCGTGGCATCGCGGATCGCCGCGTTGTTCACCAGGATGTCGAGGCGGCCGAAGCGCTTCACGCCCGCGCCCACCATCGCCGCCACGCCCGCCTCGTCGGTCACGTCGGCCAGGTGCGCCATCGCGCGGCCGCCGCGCGACTCGATCTCGGCGACCACGGTCTCGGCCTCGGCACGCGAGGTGCGGGCGTTCACGATCACGGCCGCGCCGGCGTCGGCCAGCGCCAGCGCGATCGCCCGCCCTATGTTGCGCGCCGCGCCCGTCACCAGCGCCACGCGTCCTTCCAGCTCCCGTTGTGTGTTCACGCGCGGAACTCCGTGAGGTCGATGGGGTGGTCGAAGGCGCCGCGGGAGAACGCGAGCCAGCGCTCGGCGCGCTCGCGCGGCCAGCCGCCGTAGGCGCAGTTGGCGCGGAACTTCTCCTCGATGTCGGCGCGCGAAAGCGGCTCGTGGTGCCCGCCCCGCAGGTGCGGCTGGCGCTGCTCGATCGTGGCGCCGTCGGAGCGCGTCACGCGCAGGTGGCCGGTGTATTCGCCCGGGTAGGGATTCTGCGGGTCGACGACGTAGCTCACCTTCGCGGCAAGGGCGAGCGTGAGCGGATCGGCGGCGTTCGCGTCCGTGAACGCCTCGAGGCCGACGTGGCCGTGGAGCATCGCGTAGGCCACGCAGAACGGAATGCTGAATTTCGCGGCGTATGCGTTCGGAGGGCGGCGCTTTGCCCCGATCGGCTCCCACAGGCGGTGCACGTAACCCTCCGCGGTCTCGCACACGATCTCGCGTACGTCCCCCGGCTCGATGCCCCGGGCCGCGACCCTGCGCGCGCAATCGATGTACGGGTGGATCATCGTCCCGCAAGGGTACGGCTTGAACGCGATCGTCTCCATCACCCAGCACTCGCCGAATCCTTCCGTGAGCCGGTCCCACGCGCCCTCGCGCGTGTTCCCGAAGCCGTGCAGCAGCCCGTGCTCGCCCTCCCACACGGTGCGCGGCCCGACGAAGCCGGCGCGCGCGAGCTCTACCGCGCGCAGTCCCGATTGCGCCGCCCATCCGGGATGCATGCGTTTGGTCCACGTGCCCTCGGCCAGATACTCGATGATGCCGCCCGCCATCGATCCCGCCAGCCCTTGCGCGCAGGCGAAGGCGGCCGCCTCGACGCGCAGCGCCGCGGCCACACCCGCCGCGGCGCCCATGGCGCCCAGCACGGCGGTGGGATGGAAACCCGCCTCGTGGATGCGCTTCGGCGCCACCAGGCTCGCGCGGCACATCACCTCGCATCCCACCGCGATCCCCAGC
>JBKJYC010000234.1:0-3914 GCA_046715885.1 Usitatibacter sp. | reverse complement strand
CCGTAATCCCATTCACTTCACCTTTGATCTCAAACCGCCGCTCCACGCCCTGAAATTCTGACAGCGCGGTGCGCGCCAGGTTAAAATCGACTCCGAGCGCGTCGACCGCCGCCAGGGCCGCGACACTATTTGAAACGTTGTGCGCGCCGGGCAGCCGGCTGCGGACCAGCCCCACTGTGGCGCCGTTGCGTCCGCTGCTCGCGCTCCAACTCTCCGCCCGCAGGGGATTGCGCGGCCACAGCGTCTGCACTATCGACAACGGGTGGGGAAGGATATCCGCCACGATCTCGTCCAGCGCCACGCCGGCACACTCCGCACCACCCGCCGAGCAGATCGTGAAACTCGCGTGCAGGGCCTCGCCCAGTCCCTCCAGCGCCCGGGATGCGTGGGCGACGCCGCGCTGAAAAGCGAATTGATGCACCGGGCAGACGTGAACGCCCTTTTCCTGCGCCCTTTGCAGCAGGGCCCGGGCCTCGCCTGCCGTCGGCGTCAACGGCTTTTCCACCAGCGCGTGCGCTCCCGCCTCGATCGCCTGGAGGGTGAGCGGCAGGTGGCTCGAAAGGGGGGTGCAGATATGCACGACGTGCGGCCGGGTTGCCTCGAGCATGGCGCCCATGTCGTCGAAGACGGCGGCATTGCCCGCGCTGCGCGCCAGGGAGGAAGCGGCCTGCATCGAGGAATCGACCACGGCCGCGATGTCTCCACCATGACGCTGCGCGTAATGGGCATGCCAGCGGCCCATCAGGCCGGCGCCCACCACGGCTACCCGCAGGGAAGACTCAGTCGACGACAATCCGCTTGCTTCGCGCGGGCGCCGGCTCGGCTTTCGCATCGGTGAAATGGTCGCGCTTCGCGACCTCGTCGCCGCGCTTGATCTCCTGGTACTCGGGCTCGGTGTTCACCGCCAGGTGGTCGACCTCGTAGCCCAGGAGCTTCTGCCCGAGCATCAGCCACATCTCGATCGAGTGATCGGCGTTGTTGTAGCGGAAGGTGCCGCCGCGGCCCACGATGTGCAGGCCCTCGTAGTTCGCGAGGAATTCCTTGATGCGCGCGATCTTCGCGGCGTACTGCAGGTCGTAGACCGGATAGGCGTGGGTGGTGCGCACCACGGCCGCATCCTCGAACTCCTCGTCGCGGACGAACTTCAGCTTGTCGACGAGGTCGCGCACGCAACGCTTCACGATCTGCTCGTCGGGCATCTGCCAGACCGCATCGCCCTTCGTGCAGAAGCACTCGAGGACGACCGACGTGTGCTCGTCGTCCGGCACCATGGCCTTGCTCCAGTTCTTCGGCTCGTGGAGGCGCCCGAAAAGCACGTCCTCGTCCTGCACGTAGAGCCAGGTATCGGGCGACACCTGCTTGCGCTTGAAGATCACGTTGACCGTGATCAGGTCGCGGAACACGAGGCCGCGGGCGGCCTCGGCAACCTCGGGGCCGCAGGCCGGCGTGAGCATCTGCGCGAGCAGGCCGAGCGGCATCGTGGAGAGCACCGCATTGGCGCGCAAGCTGCGCTCCTCGCTGCCCCGCTTGTAGAAGACCTCGAAGTCGTTGGGGCCGTGGTAAGTGATGCGGTTCACCGACGCGCCGACGACTACCTGGTTGCCCTGCTTGCGGATGTCCTCGGCCATGCGCTCCGGGATGCGCACGTAGCCGTCGCGCGGATACATGAAGTTGTCGATGAGGCTCGTCACCTTCTCCTTGCTGGCGGCCAGGGCTTCGCGCACCAGCGTCCAGATCGACAGGCCCTTGCTGCGCTGCGAGACCCAATCGGCCGACAGCTTCTCGCAGGGCAGCCCCCAGACCTTCTCGCTGTAGCGGCGGAAGAACATGTCGTAGAGCTTGGTGCCGAACTGGGCGACGTAGGCGTCGCGCATGTTCGTCGCCGGCCGGTTGGAGACCGATTGCTGCAGCGCGGACCAGAGGAACGCGAGCCCTGCGTGCAGGATGGTGATCGGACCGGTGCGTTTGAGGATGTCGGAAAAGCGGATCGGATAGAAAAAATACTTGCCGGCGTAGTAGATGCGGCTCACCCGGTCGACCATGACGATCTCGTCGCCCATCAGGCGGCGGAACCAGTTGTTCAGGTCCTCGTTCTTGGTGAACCAGCGATGCCCGCCCAGATCGAACTTGTATCCCTTGTAGTGCACCGTGCGGCACAGGCCGCCGACGTAGTCGTTGCGCTCGAGGACGGTCACTTTGGCGCCGTTGATGCTCAGCTCATGGCCCGAGGCGAGCCCCGCGGGCCCGGCGCCCAGGATCACCACGTGGCCCGGGTCCTTGTTCATTGCGCCACCCCTTTCTGCCGCCACGCGACGACGCGATTGTGGATCGCGGCGAGCAGCAGGCAGGAGAGGTAGGCGATCACGAAGACCTCGACCGCGCCGATCAGGCTTCCCGGGGTGCTCACCGCATATCCGGGAAGATATTGGGACAGGAGCGCCGCGTGAACGCTCTCACCGGCGGTCCCGCGAACGACCAGCCAGTTCGTCGTGACGAGCAATCCGACCGCGCCGATGGTACCCAGCGCCACGCCGAGGGAATGGCCGTGGAGCCGCAGGACGGCACGCTCGATGTCGCCGCGGGACGCGTGTCCGGCGAGATACTCGACCACCTGCTTGCGGATGCCACGGGCGTATACGCGATACATCAACGCGCCGAACAGCGCGCCCAGCGCGCAGCCCCAGAGTAAACCGACCCACGCGCCCTCGGCGCTCACGGTATAGCCCGGCAGGAACACGCCAAGCAGGCTCAGGAAATGGCCGGGATGGGGCAGTCCTCGAAGCAGCGAAGCGTAGGTCACGAGCAGCAGGGTCGTTCCCGCGAGGAAGCCGCAAACGCTGGCGAAGAGCAGGGTGTTCAGCTTCACCGTTGCGTGCAGGAGCCTTTCGTCAATCTCGTCCGGCATTGTCGATTCTCTTGTTTTCATGATCACTCGGCCAGCAGGCGCCACCAACGCGCGCGGAGGAGGACCACGGCGATATAGAGGATATGCGACAGATTCCACATGGCGGCCCAGGCAAATCCGATCGCCGCTCCGAGGATCCAGCCGTACACCGCTCCGATCACGCTGCCGCCCCAGCTCACGCTGTATCCGGGGAAGTAGACCCCCAGAAGCCCGAGGTGCGGACCGATGTGCTGGCCCGGCGGCGCACCCTTCAGGAGCAGCATGGCCGTCAGCAGGAAAAGCCCGATCGCGAAGAGGGTCCCCATCGCGATCGCCAGCGCGGCCACATCCATCCTCGCGAAACCGGCCATCAAGACGGCCTTCTCCGCACGAAGCAGCTTCTGCACGGCCATGCCCCCGGAATGAGATTCGGCAGTTTGATCTACGGCTCGTCGGGCCGCAAGGGTTCGTTGCGGCGCTCGAGTTGACACAGGATCACCCGGCGGCCACGCTAGGATCATGACCGCGACCCTCGCCGGCATCGGCAACAGAGAAACGCAACTGCGATTGTGGATCGCGATCTTCGTGGTCGGCTATTGCGCCCTGGGCCTGCTCACGCTGACGAACCAGCATCACTGGGGCGACGACTGGGCACAGTACATCCTGCACGCCCGCAATCTCATTTCCGGCCATCCCTATCCGGATACGGGCTACCTGTTCAATCCCGATTACCCGCATGTAGGGCCGGCGAGCTACCCGCCGGGCGTGCCGCTGCTGCTGGCCCCCATCGTCGCCTTCTTCGGAGTCAACCTCGTGGCCCTCAAGGTCGCGGGCCTGGCCTGCATCGCGTTGGCGATTCCAGTCACGCTTCGCCTCGTCGCTCCCGTGACCGGCACGGCGGTTGCCACTGTCGCAATGGTCTTCCTCGCGCTTCATCCCGCCTACTGGCAAATGCGACAGTCCATCCAATCGGACGCGCCCTATCTGCTCTTCAGCATGCTGACGCTGTGGTGGGGCGCGCGCCCGGCCG